>JAWVYE010000438.1:0-2224 GCA_033722905.1 Desulfobulbales bacterium | reverse complement strand
CAGGTGGAAACCGCCGGGCAGCTGGTGCCGATTACTGTATCCCCGGAAGTAAAGCAGTTAACCCCTTTTCAGACCGAGGTTGCGGCCTTGAATCTTATCCAGGGCAATAAAAGACTGCTGGATGACCTGGCAGTGCACGGTTCCTGCGACCTTTCCCACTCCCTGGGCAATAAGGCCCGCTTCAGGGTAAACATCTTCACGCAGCAAAACCATCTCTCCATTTGCATGCGTAAAATGGAAGCCTCCATCCCCACGATAAACTCGCTGAACCTGCCGACGGCTTTTAACGACATGACCAAGGAAATTAATGGTTTTATCCTTGTTACAGGTGCTACCGGCTCTGGTAAATCCACCACCCTGGCAGCCATCTGTGACAAAATAAACAAAGAGAGAATGGTGCACGTCGTCACCCTTGAAGATCCAATCGAGTTTGTCCACCCCCATAAAAAATGCACCTTTAACCAGAGGGAACTGGGCAATGATTTTGATACATTTGCCAATGGTTTGCGTGCCGCCTTGCGCCAGGCTCCCAAGGTAATACTTGTAGGTGAGATGCGCGACCGGGAAACCATGGAAATAGGCCTTTCCGCTGCTGAAACAGGCCATCTCGTGATGAGCACCCTGCATACTGTTGATTCAGGGCAGACCATTAACCGTATTCTTGGTTTTTTTGACCAGGATGAACAGCCCCAGGTCAGAAACCGCCTCATCGATACCATCCGTTATGTCATCTGTCAGCGTTTGCTGCCCAAGGAGGGCGGCGACCGGGTAGCCGCCTTTGAGATCATGGCAAACAACCTGCGCGTTCGTGACCTTATTCTCAACGGCGAAACAGAGGACAGGACTTTCTACGATGTTATTGAAGATGGTTCAGGCCTTGGTATGCAGACCTTTGATCAGCATATCCTTGAGCTTTACGAACATGGCCTTATCAGCGAGGAAACCGCCAAGATATACGGTTCACGCAAAAGCGCCATCGGCAGGGGCCTTGATAGAATCAAGGCAGCCAGGGGGGAATCAACATCCGGTATTACAGGTTTGACCATGAAGAAGAAAGAGTCCCGTTAATTAATACTCTTTTATTGGGCTGATACTATTCACAAATGACTTGCGCTTTATGAAATCCAGGAGAAGACCATGATTGATAGCTGTCCACACTGCCAAGAGCCGCTCAACCTTTCAGATTCCCAGCGGAGTAAAATTCAGCTTGCCCTGGACAAACTGCCTCCGGGTAATCTCCTCAAGCTTGGTTGTCCCAACTGCCAGAAGCCATTTGAACTCAAACCCGACGGCACTCTTCCGGGTGGGCAGAATGTTTCCAAGACAATTGCCTCAGGAGGTCCCAAGGGTGCACGAAAGGTGGATATAAAACCACCGCCGCCACCGGATCTCAGCTGGTTGTCCAGCGGCAAGATCAAGGATAAGGAGGTAATCGAAGATACGCCCATGGCACTTATCCTGATGTCAAAAGGAAAAGGCCTCACTGCTGTCCGGGAGGCCTTTGAAAACGAAGGGTTTCTGCCGGTTTTTGCTGAAAGCACAGAGGATGCCCTGAACCGGATGCAATTCACCCCATTTGCGGCCGTACTCCTGCACAGCGGTTTTGCAGGAGATTCCTACAGCCATAACGACCTGCATGTTTTTATGTGTAATATGGCCACCATTCGGCGCCGCAATATCCACTACACCCTTATCGGGCCTGAGTTCGAAACCCTGTATGACCTGCAGGCCTTGACAAACAGCGCCAATCTTGTGGTCAATGACAACGAGCTTAACCAGTTCAAGCTCATCCTGAAAAAATCACTGCATGAAACCCAGAAACTCTTTGCCCCCCTGGCTGAAGCTCTGGTTGCCCAGGGCCGCATCTCGAGCTCAATCTGGCTTGACATAAAGGTTAAGGCCGAGCAGAAGATGAAAAGCGAGGTCTTAAAAGATCTGCTGGAAGTGAACCCGTAATACTGTTTTCCAGGTAACCTCCCGGATTATAACGTTGTCTACCGGCCTGGTGTACGTTTCTGGCTGCCGGGTGTTCGCAGGAACATATAATTTTCCCGGGCCCTTTTTGCACGTTCTTTTTTAATCTCTTCCAGGTTCAGGGCTGCCAGAGGGAAACCGAGCCGTACCGATTCGGCGAAATGAAATTCTGCCGAGGCAAGTCTGCCCTGTTCCGACATGATAATGCCCAGATTGTTATGTATTTCCCCGGCCACTTGCGGATGCCGCT
>JAWVYE010000437.1:0-2226 GCA_033722905.1 Desulfobulbales bacterium | reverse complement strand
TCCACCCGGGCAACTTCCAGGTTGCGCATATGCAGATCAAATATGGCATCCATCATGCCCTTATCAATTTTCACGGTGTAATCTGTATCCAGCTGGCCACTGGTGACATTGTAGCCGATGGTCCGGCCGGTATACGATGAAAAAGGCGGCATATCAAGGGCTCCCAGCGTGCCTTTCATGTCCAGAAAAATCGGCTTTTGGGCGGGGTTGACCGTACCGCTAAACGCTATGGATCCGTAATCGCCAAGCCGGCCCTTTATTGCAAACCGGGCAGGTTCTGCAGTATCAGCAGTGCCTATCGTATTAAGCTTGAGCTCATCAATATGCAGCAACAACCGGAAAGGACGATGGAGGCTCTCATCCTCGAACCTTATGGAATTGCTGCCGCTGGCCTGAAGACTGTTAATGGTAAACCTTATGGGACCGGCTTCTGCGCCCTGGTCAGCAATTTCCGGGTCCGGCTGTTCGCGGATTCTTTCAGGGGATTCATGCTGGGCAGGCATAATTTGCCAGCTGCCCTCTTTACTCCGGTGGACAAGGGCCGCAACATCGTCAAAATTAATACTTTCAATGATGATATCAGTTCGATTCTGCATCCGGGCGTCGCTGATCTCCACTTTTGCAGTCTGTAAAAGCGGCGGAACCTGGCCTTTTGCATTTTTGTCTGCTATGCTCTCCTTTTCAACCAGCCGGAAATTCTGTAAAACTGCCTGTGAAACCTGAATATCTTCCAGGCCGGCAACCTGTATTCCAGATACGTTAAATTTTTCCAGCCCCAGCAAACTCACTTTATTCTTCTCATCATTTGCATGAAGATCTTCACCTGCCAATTCAGATTCCATTGTTAAAGCAAGAGAATCCCCCTGCGGCGTGACCCCTGCTTTTCCCTGCCAGTCGAACATTCCGAGCAGAAATTGCATTGAGTCTGCCTGGTTATCGAGAGCAAACCCGGCCCCTGCCAGCTGCCCCTCAACCGTTCCTGCAAGTTGCTGTCCCGCAGACTTATTACCTGCCATACGCCCCTGCCAGGCGATTTTATCCTGCTGCACGGCAAAGTCTTCATACTTCAGCTGTAAATCCCTGAAAACAATGGCGCCTTCAGATGCAAAGTTGACGGAGCCGTCCTCCTGCATCCGGGCATCAAGCTGCATATCAATATCTATACTGCCTGCCGGCTCATACTGCTGCAGCCCCCTGACCTTGGAGATTAATGCAAGGGATCCGTCTTCTAAGGCAATGGACCCCTTCCAGGTCTTAGTCGCATGAAGAACATTGACCGTTGCCCGGACATCTATGCGGCTCTCATTTATCCTGCCTTTATAGGCCATCTGCACCGGTTTCTGTTTATTCCAGGTTTCCAGGCCTGTAAGTGTGTATTGATCTATATAGTATGTGGCCTCCAGTTCCGGAGTGTCATAGGCAATTTGGGCGTTTTGCAGGACAAAAGATGCAATGCCGACCTCCCAGCCGGGTTTATCTGATTTTTTTTCAGGACCTTTGAGCTCGTTCAGAATCAGACCTCCCATCCGGAATCCTGACTCATCAAGCCTGTCTACCAGCAGAAAGGCGTCATGCAGCACCAGTTCCTTCAGGTACAGTTGTTTTTTAAAAAGCTGCCGCCATGAAAACAAGAGGGAGGCATGGGAAATACTGAGGGTGCGCCCGCCTCTCGTTTCAACGATCAGGCCGTCCATTGACAAACGGCCGCTGAAGGGATTGAAGTCAATATTTTTTACCTTCCCGACTTCAGGGCCCCGGGAAACCAGCCACCGCTCCAGGGTCAGGCCCATGATGTAAGGAGTCGCGAGAAGAACTGCAAGAAAGAGCAGCACTGTTACACCAAGAGCAATGATGGAAATCTTTTTGAAACGGCTTGATTTCATTTCCCAATACCCGGTTAGCAATAAAAATACGATATTAAAACTATTTATATCGTAAATCGGATTGTCAATCGCCAGGGGTAATAATATCAGACCTTGGCAAGATTTTTACCTGTTGCAATATTGACCACCAGCGGGACGTCCAGTTTCATCACAGACTCCATGCACTCCCTGACAAGCTTTTCCACTTTAGCCACCTCTTTTTCCGGGACCTCAAAGACAAGTTCATCATGGATCTGCAGCAGCAGCCTTGTTTTCAGTTGTGCTTTATTAATTTCCCGGTCCACCTTGATCATGGCCAGCTTAATGATATCTGCCGCTGTTCCCTGGATGGGGGTATTGATTG
>JAWVYE010000436.1:0-2265 GCA_033722905.1 Desulfobulbales bacterium | reverse complement strand
TGTCGGATGCATCGTCAATTATACGGCCGCCGACTTTCTCGGCAGCCTGTTTCAGTTTGTCTTCAAGCCAACCTGCCTCTGCAGTGGCGGAAAAGATCAGGGCCACCATCAACATGGATAACAGAATTCGTAGCATTGCAATCTCCCTTCCGGGGTGCGGCAAAAAACTGGTCCGCACCGGATTTATATTTGCTGTTAATAGTTATTCCTGCCTGCTGCAAAAAAAACACTGTAAAAAATCCTTCATCAGGATAAGTAATAATTCATACAAGGAGAAGCAAGGTTTTTCCCTCCCTGGAATAATTCGAAACTTCAACATGCATCATGCATCCATCATAATATATCCTGCACAGCAAAAGGATTTGCGGATCAAGTGATCAAAGGGGCAAAATATGGATGATATTATCAGAGAAATCATGGAATCTTCCGGTGACAGGATCAGTATTTTCAGACTGCTTGACAGTGGGGAAAGAATGAATATTGCGAATTTTTTTGAAGTTGTCACCTGCCCGGCGGGAACCGTTTTTGTCAAGGAGGGGGAAAAAATAAACTTCATCGGCATCATCGCTTCGGGCCGCATGAAATTTGAACGCCGAAACAGGATTACCGGCAGGCCAACCCTGCTGGCCGTTCTGGAAAAGGGTTCCCATGTCGGAGATTTCTCCATGCTGCAGGAGCGTGAATCCCTTGGCCGGGTTAGTGCGGTTGAAGACACCGAGCTGCTTGTTATCTCCCATGACATACTTGATAAATTCATGCACGAGCACCCCCATACCGGCATCAAGATACTCAAAGGCATAAGCTCAGTTTTATCAATCCGCCTAAAGAGCGCCATAGACAAGGTAATGGTGCTTTCCTGAAACTGTCAGGCATCATCCGGGTCGGTTTTTTCCAGGTCATCCTTTGCTTTAAAGATCGGCAGGGAGAAGCCCCAGTGCATAGCTGCGAGCCGAATGGACAATGTAACAAACGCAGACAATATCAGGCAGGAGATATCCGGCAGGCCCAAACCTATGAGTATCACGTAGACCAGTGACCCGCAGAGGGCGGCAGTAGCATAAATTTCCCGGCGCAGGATCAGTGGTACCTCTGCCGACAACAAATCCCTGATCATGCCGCCGGCGACTCCTGTCATAACTCCCATCACGATTGCCACACTGGGAGAATCTGTGACGGCCAGCGCCTTGGCGGTTCCAATTGCCATGAAAACAGCCAGGCCGATGGCATCTGAGATAAGCAGACCGCGCCAGGGGATGGAGATGACTCTGACAGCAACAAAGGTGAACAGGGATGAAATAACTGCGATCAACAGGTAGAACGGATCATCGACCCAGAATACAGGTCCCGAGTCGAGCAGTGTGTCACGCAAGGTGCCGCCGCCGAGGGCCGTTACCAGGCCAAGGACAATGACCCCAAAAACGTCCATACGCTTTCTGCCTGCAGCCAGGGAACCGCTGACAGCAAAAACCGCAACCCCGAAAAGGTCCAGTCCATGAATGATCTGTGCCGGGTTCACTTGGACCATAATCATATTAAATAGCCGCTTAAAGGCTTTTTATAAATACTCCCTGCCCTACTTAGAGGGGAAAGCGGAACTGCTTTTCAAGCATATAAAACCGGGCAAGGATCACTTCTTCTCAACCTCTGAAAAGCCCCAATAGGGAAAATCAAGGCGGAACCTGGTGATTAAACCGGGGCTGTTCTCCCGGCTGGCTACCAACCACAGGGCGTTCAGCCTTTCAGTTTCAGCCTTTATATTGATGGGTTCCCATTCAGGGAGAAAAACCATTGCATTATCCGCGGTATATTCAATATCACTGGAATCCTTAAATAATCCCATGTGGGGGACGCCATCATAGCGGCCGCTTTCCTGCCGGGTCAATTCAGAGATGACAAGGAAGCTGACCTGCAGTTCATCACGTATTGATTCCAGTTCCCGCAGCCAGGCATTTATTCCGGTCCGCCGTTCAGCAAAATCCTTGAAAGGCAGTTTATGAAGGCTGTCGATAACGACAAGGGTATCTTCCCTGCGCGTTTCATGGCGGAGAAAGTCAATATGTCGCCGCATGATGACAGGGCTTATCTGGCGATCATTCACCACCCTGAAAAACTGCAGCAGGTTTTGCAGTTCCCCCTGAGCATTCTCAAGTCTTTCTTTTATGTTTAATGCTTTTTCAAGTTTCCTCTGTCCTGTCTTCAGTCCAACTAAAACTGCAAAGGTTTCTGCCTTCTCAGCTTCTTCTATACATGCCCAACGTTGCCTCA
>JAWVYE010000435.1:0-2277 GCA_033722905.1 Desulfobulbales bacterium | reverse complement strand
TCCCTACCGACACCGGCGGGAACGTGACATGGATCTTTATGTCAAGCCCACAGAGGGTGAGCAGGAATTGATTCTGGTGCTGGACAACGAGCTGCCCATATTTCATTCCACTGTTAAGGATGTCGTCACCCGCAGAAGCCCGCGAACTCTTGAAATGTGGAATTTCCGCACCATCCGTAAGATCCTGGACGATTCCGACATCAAGGTGAGCACCAGGGAACAGTCGGTGCAAACGGTGCTGGAGGATGCCCTTGCCGAGCTTGACCTGACTTACACAGATGCGGATATTGAAAATCTTGCCAAGGAGGGTATGGCATGGCTTGCGGGCAGGGAAGCCGGAGGCGTGGGCGAAGTACTCAGCCTGTTTGCCGCTATGCTGGGATATGTGAAACCACCGAAATATTTCGGCCTGGACAATGTCCTGAGCTATGGAACCTTATCCGAAACCGACAGGGACATTGTCTTCGGGCCCTTGGTGCTTTACCGCCCTAATGCCAATACCCTGGCATGGGTGGAGCAGTCGTTTTCCCGCTCCGACCGGGAGCAGATTAAACTTCTCCGTTCGTTTGCAAGCGGACAGGCATCTCTGCCAATAACAGGAGATGCGGTCTTTGAAAAGCTTCAGGCAGAGGTCCTGAAGAAACCTGAGCGGACTCTCGCTGTTTGAGGATGCATGCCAGATCAAATTTTCTGAACCGGTGCCATAATCCCTGCAGGGTTGCAACCGGGGCTGCCCGGTTTCTCATGCCCTTTGTGTCCATGCCTGATTACCCCCGGAAAGATATAAAGTCCGGCTGTTAATCTGCCCCTGCCGGTATGGGGCCGGGCCGGGGGTATTGCATTTTGCCGCCGGCAGAAGGTGCCGGAAGCTGTAAGGAAAAGCTCTTATTTTGCCCCGAAAACACGCTGCAGCAGATCGGTGGTCCTTTTTACCGGGTTCTGCCGGATTGCCGCCTCCTCAATTGCCATATAATGAAAGATGCCGTCCATGCCCTTTTCAACCACATAAGCGGTCAGGTCCGCCTTGACATCCGGCACAAACGGAATGGCTTTGTATTCCCCCATAACATTGTCATATGCCTGCACGGCACCTACCTCAGCCAGGCTCTCTGCAACCACAGGCTCCATTTCTTCAACAAGGGCCGGGGTCATTTTGCCTTGAAAATATCTGGTGGCACCATCTTCAGGGCCATTGTAGATGTTCATGACATCTTCAAAGGTCATCTCTGTAATTGCCTGCTTGAACAGCGCTTTTGCCTTTGGTGTGGCAACCTCGGCAGCCCGGTTCAGTTTTACTTCAAGGTCGTCGAGCAGAGGGGACATGCCGAATTTGTCCATCAGGGACTTGACGGTTTTTAATTGATCAGGCAGCGGTATCCGGACAGCCGGGTCCAGGTTGAAACCGTCCTGGCGGCCGAGTTGGGAGACCACGGTCTCCGAACCGACCAGCAAGGCCTCGGTCAAGCCGGCGCCAATGTCTTCTGATGTGAGTGCCTGCTGTGATGCAGGGCCGGAAGGGCCCTTCAGCAGGCCAATTCCCTTGTCCAGCCAGCCGCCTTGCACAATTGCCGCAGTGAAAACCAGGTGCGAGGTGAGGATGATTATTCCTGCCACAGTGAGGTTACGTGATTTGCAAAGCCTGTAATTTCTTTTCCGCATGCCGGACCTCCTTTTTTCTGATGATGTGGCTGTATTTGAAAGCGTTACTGCCGGAAAGTCACGAAAATTTTATAATCATCTGGAAAAAAAAACGGAAATTCAGGGATTCACTGCAAGAACAGATGCCGTGTCAATACTTTGCAGGTGCCATGCCATTTTCAGAAGAGAAAATTTATACTATTGAGTTACAACCGTGCTGGCGTCCGGGTCAAAGGGGTTTTTGCGGATTGCCAGAGAAAAAAGATATGGATACTGTTCCTTCAGATGCTCCAGGTAAACAAGCCACTGCTCGATCAGCATTTTATAAGCGCGGTTCATGTCTCCGGAGAGGTGCTGCAGGTCGGTTTGCGGCAGATTCTCTAGGCTTGTCCTGCTGCCTAATTCGTCGGTAAGATGGAATACGGCCAGCAGGGCCTCGCTGAAACCCTCCTGTTCAATGAGCACCGGATTTTCCAGCAGGCTGACCATCAGGCTTCTCTTTTTGTTGAGAAAATCGTGCATGGCATGGAGGTCGGCACGGGCAATGTTAATCCTTAAACGCATATTTTTCAGTTCTTTCAGGGTGGCGGCAAAATTTTCATGCTTCCATTGGGCCCTGACCAGCAGGTGGACCCTGAT
>JAWVYE010000434.1:0-2280 GCA_033722905.1 Desulfobulbales bacterium | reverse complement strand
TTCTGCTATCAATCTGCCAGGTCCCTGTCCTGCAAAATTCTGGATATTTATTTCACCAAGAAAAGTCGTTGCACATTCAGGCTTATCCATGATGGAAATTTCATAACCAAGCAACGTTGCCTGCAGGCCGACTGAAACGGCTTGTGCACCGGCGGCGATAGCTGTAGCAGCATTTGTAAACGGTTGACCTGCCTCACCAATAGCCTCGGCGGCTAATGCAGCGGTCTGCACACCAAGCTCCGTTATCTGTAAAGGTATAAGGTCTCTTTCAGCCAATTCCACACAAGGTTGGTCTCCCCATGCCGCCAGGGCATTAGTACTGATAAAAATCAGAAAAAATGCAACCACAAATTGGAGAAACATGGATTTCACCTTAAACTCGAAATCCAATGTTACGGACATTGATTTTATTGGTGCCTGTATTGTGTCAGCCAAATACCTGAACTTCATAGATGATTGTAATAATGCTTTTACCGGGCCTGAATTGATCATATCTTCTCCCCCATGAGTTCTTTTCATCTTTCTCTGTGATTTTCGATTTTCGCAAAGTATTTTTTGTGTTTTACAAGCGACATGTTATCCTCATAAAGCCGTATCGGTGTATTGAGCAAAAAAAGCCGGACCACGATATCGTGACCCGGCCTGCAAATTCATCTGCATGGCAACCCGGCTGTTTCGATGAAACCCGTGGCTTTCCGTCCCTGCCTCACGACAGGTTTGGCTTTTACAGTTTTGTAAAATATGTGTAAACGATTTGCCTGATCCTCATTGCCGGTCCCCAAGCCGGCCCTCCCTTGAAATTTGGCAAACCAGTAAGTCCATGCAATAAATATTCCGCAACATAGAAAAAATGAAATAAAATTAAGTAGTTTAATAATATGGATAAGTTATGGAGTTTTTCGATTTTGAGATGACAGGCAGATGGGACAGAACTATTGAGAATCACTATTAAAATGACAAAAAATGGCAATTCGGGTGACCGTTTTCCAATACCTGCCCAGAGATTAAATTCTCTTCAAAATATGGGTCAACGGCCCGATGGAAAATGACAGCTTGTTATCCACCATTTTTTGTGATATTTTTTTAGTATATCTGAGCAATGGCAGAAGAGAGGTGTTTTTTTTATTAACCCTGGGCGAGGAGGCTGATATGGACAAACAGGACCTGAAGAAGCTGTTGGCCGGCCTGAGCATTGCAGGTTTGATTGCCGGTGCCGGACTTTCAGTGAATGGTTGTGCTGCAACTGGTTGAAGTGCAGAAAAAGAAGCCGGTGCAGGTGGCACCGAAATGGAAAAAAGTTCAACGCCAAAAGATGTCCCGGCCCAAAAACCGGCCGGCGGCAGCGGCTGAAGCTAAATTAATAGTGCGGTCGCACTGACAAAGAATTTACCGGGCTCCTGGAAGGATGCAATGCAGCTTCAGGAGCCCGGTTTTTTTATGGAACAATATTGGGGCCGATGCAGAGCAGGAGAAAAGAAAAATCACAATATTTCAGGGAAATATTTCCAAAATGCAGCAGGCTCGTTGCCGCTGAAACCTGGCAGGAGCTGATCAATAAAGCTGAAACCCCTGAGCTTTTGCCCGTCATCCTGAAGCAATATCCTGACAAGCCGGCACTGCCGGGTTACCTGAGTGAGCTTGCGCGTCTGGAGCTTTTTGTCTTTAAACTCAACAAATCCACCACCCCGGTCCCGAATTATTCAAAAAAACTGTCTATCAATCCTACCCTGGAGCTCTTTGATAATTCCTGGAGAAATCTGGCCTGCCATATCAATGACGGCGATGTAATGACTGACCCTGAAAAGGGGCATGAACATGTTATTATCTGGCGCCGTCCCGCTGATGACAGAATAAAAGCAAAACCTGCCGGCAAAGACGATTTGCTGGCCATGAAAATGGCACTTGAGAACATTTCAGTGCAGGATGCGGCCAGCGAGGGAAACGTTCATGCTGCTGCAATAGAAGTTGCCCTTATCAGGGCTCTGGATGAGGGCATTGTCATAGGACCGGAGCCGGGGATCAAAAGAGACTACAATCCTGAGAATTTCACAAAAATAGACCAATCGTTTTTTTCTGCCAGGATATTTGCACTGCAGTGGCATATTACCCAGGCATGTGATCTGCACTGCCGGCACTGTTATGACCGTAACCTGTATCAATCACTCTCTCTGCAGCAGGAAATTGATATACTTGACAACCTGGCCGAGTTCTGTTCCTCCCATAAAGTTCATGGCCAGGTGACATTTACGGGCGGCAATCCTCTGCTGCATCCTCATTTTG
>JAWVYE010000433.1:0-2280 GCA_033722905.1 Desulfobulbales bacterium | reverse complement strand
ATGGCCGTATCAAGAACATCCTGGGTTGTGACGCCGAAATGGACAAAATCGCAGTGCCCTTCATCACAGGCCTGTTTCAGGGCCCTTATCACCGGCAGGAGAGAATTACGGCTCTTTTCATACTCTTTGGCAACCAGGCTGAGATCAAGGTTCTCCAGCCTGGATTTCTGCACTATTTCAGCAGCAGCCTGCTTCGGTATAATGCCGAGCTCCCCCTGCACGTGCGCCAGAGTTGCCTCGATGTCGAGCCAGCGCCCGATCCTGGTTTTTTCAGCAAATACAGTTGTTAGTTCCGGGGTGGCATAAAAACCGGCCTGGAATTGAAAATCAATGGGATGTGCTGGCATGGCTGGCTCCTGCAATATAAGTGGTATAATGCGATAAAACTTATAACCATTTATAATTATTATAAATGTTATCAAATGTAAAAGGTTTTTTTATCATCTCAAAAAGAATATCCACGCGGACATGCCGGGCCGCGGCGCAGGAATTGTTGCAAAAAAACACCTGGTAAGCCCAACATTTCTTACGGCAGCTTCTGCTGCCTTGATTTCTGCGCCCGCAGCATTTGCTCCACATTAGCCAGGTTTATGCGCGCATTCATGTCTCCGGGATTCAAGCGCACAGCTTCACTGTAATGGTACCTGGCTGCCGCAAGCTGCCAGGTGTTAAAGAGAGCATTGGCGAGATTTGCATGCAACATTGGGTTTTCCGGCACATGCTCCAGCGCCTTTTTAAAATAGAGGATCGCCTCTTTATCCCTGCCGAGTGTTACATAAGCATTGCCCAGATTATAATATGCCTCAAAGAATTGGGGATCGAGCTCTACCGTCTGTTTGAAGTGAAAGATCGCCTTCTCTAGCTGCCCATCGGCCTTTAACGCGACTGCCAGATTATTGTGGGGCCTGGCTTTTGCCGGCGACTTTGCTGCACTGTCGCCCCAGAGTGATATTCTGTCAGCCCAAACCCTGTTGCGCTCAAAGGTCCAGAAAGATAATAATACCAATATAATACAGAGAGAACCAATTCGCAGCCACGGTTGTTTGACCATGGACCGGAAAAGAACAACAAGCAGAAGCACGAAAAGCATGGACGGCAGGTAATTACGGTGTTCGAATATGAGTTCCAGGCCGATGACCGAAGATTCCACAACCAGGTTGCCCAGAAACCACAGAATGCAGAAGGAGATGAGCCGTTCTTTTCTTGCCGTGACCAGGGCGGTGACAAACAGCAATACAATAACGGCAGCGGCGATGCATGTGGAAAGCGGTGAAAAAAGACCGCTGGAAAATACTATATGGTGATCAAGGTTCAAGCGCGAAGGGTGGGGAAACAGGATGAGGGAGATGTAAAAAACCACGACCCTGAACTCTGTCAGGAGTCTCTGGGAAAGGTTGAAGTCCCGGCTGGCATAACTTGCCATGATGCGGTCCACGGGGTTAAGCCCGAGGTAGAGCAGAGCCAGAAAAACAATAACCGCCAGCATAATGGCAGCGGGAATAATCTGTTTTTTGAGCCACCCTGTACTCAGGTCCCGGAAAAAAAACCACTCGTAGAGAAATATAAACAAAGGCAGCGTCACCGCTATTTCCTTGGAACCCAGGGCAAAGATGCCGGCAAGGGCGGTACCTGCAAACAGAAGCAGTTTTTTTTGCTTATTTCCCGTGAGCCTGCCCTGCACATAGAGGTAGAGAGCCAGGATGTAAAACATGGCGGCCATGGAATTCATACGCTGGATTATATAAGTGACGGACTGGGTCTGCAGGGGGTGTAAAGCCCAGATCAGGGCAGCGGCAAAAGGGAGCCACTTGGCCTTGCCGTAGCGTGACTGCAGGGGCGGCAGGTTCAGGGTAGTGCTAATGAACAGGTAGAGAAAATATGCCGTCAGCAGGTGGATTGCAATGTTTACCAGGTGGTATCCCCGGGTGTTAAAACCGTGGAAATAGTAATTCAGGGCAAAGGACATGTAGGAAAGCGGCCTGGTTTTGGGAGAGCTTGCAAATCCCGCCTTGATGAGGCCGGCGGCGGAAAGTTCCGTTATATGCAGAGGCGGATTGTTCTCGATGCGCGAGTCATCAAATATGAATGGTCCGTCGATGCTGCTTGCATAAACGGCAAAGACCAGGCCTGCAAGCAAGGCGAAAAAAAGCATCTGCTTTGTCCTGGGGTCCTGCAGTGGTGACGGGTCAGGTGAGGAATCAGCTGTGCCCATGGATTGAAAACCTTGGTCCATCACATTAAGAACTTTTTTTATTTTTATAGAGCAGTTGCATATTCTTT
>JAWVYE010000432.1:0-2288 GCA_033722905.1 Desulfobulbales bacterium | reverse complement strand
CAGCGAACATATCATCCAGGAACCCGGTTCTTTCCAGGTTCTGGGAAGCTTCCCCAGGGTTGACATGCGGACCAAGCACATATCATCGTTTGGCTTCATCGGCACCGGGGACATGAGCAAGTGGTTTGCCGCCCGCCTGGAAAGCGAAGGCTACAAATCTCTGTTTGCGGGCCGCACAACAGACCTCAGACCCGAGGAAATGATCCCCCGGGTTGACGTGGTGGTTATCTGCGTGCCCATCAGCGCAACAACAGAAGCAGTGGAAAAATACGGGCCTCTTCTCAAAGACGGGCAGGCGCTCATCATTCTTGCAGGAGTCGCCGAAAGTGCCCTGGATGCAGCACTGGTCAAGACCAGGCCCGGTGTGGAGGTCATGCTGGTCCACAACCTCTGGGGGCCCCAGGCAAAAACCATGAAGGACAAGAATGCCACCGTGGTGCGGACCAACAGAAGCGGCCTGTTCTGCAGTGAATTCGAGGCCTTTTTGTACAAACACGGCGCCCTTATCAACCAGGACAGCCCTTCCCAGCATGACCTGCTCATGGGCGTCGGCCAGAAGCTGCCCACAACAGTATCAGTGGCGCTTGCCATGACCCTGAAAGACAACCGGATCCCCCAGGATGAAATCGGCACACACTCCACTCTCACCTCCCTGTACGGCATTCTGGCCATGGCGCGGGTGCACACCCAGAATCCCAGGACCTATGCCGAAATAATGGCCACCAGGGGCGACGGCCGCAAAATCGTCAAGAGCTTTGCGGAAAACCTGGTCAAGCTCATGGATATGGCCGATGCGGGTAAAATTGACGAACTCTGTGCAATAATAGATGAAAACAGGAACTACCTCACCGATAATTTTCTCAAGGCAAGGATGCAGCAGTCCCTTACCGTTGATGAGGTCCTGAGCAAGATCATCCGTTCATGATCAGTATCGGCTTTGCGCCTTACTCCGTGACCTTTGAACCGATCATTGACTTTTTGCCCATCATGCTTACTCTACTGGTATGGAAAAAACCCCTGATAATAAAAAAAGCGAACATCCTGTTGTTGTTCTTATAATTTTTATCCTGCTGCTGATCCCGATACTGATCATTTTTAGCGGCAGGCCATACACCTGAAGTGTAAGTCAGCCAATGCCCCGGGCAGGAGCGGCACAAATCACAGAAACGCCAAAGTAGTTTGACCAACGACTTCTCTGACGTATATCCCTTGGAGTTTAATTATGTTAGATGCCTGCAAAAAATATCTTGATGAAAAACATTACTGTCCCCACTGCAAGGAACAGCTTTCCTGCTGCAGCACGCCGCCGGTTCATGTCGGTGACGGCCTGGGCTGGGGTACCGAAGCATACTTTGTCTGCCTGAACGATGAGTGCTCCCTCTTTAAAAATGGCTGGGCCCATATTGAAGAGCAGTTCGGGCACCGGGCCTCCTACCGCTATATGCTCCTGCCCGGCAACACTGAAGGCACTCCCATGATGGTCGGCAGCAAGGATGCCTTCAAAGGGAGCGTCATTGACCCGGAAAGCATAAAACTGCAGGACGAGCGCTATGCCAAGGAAAAAGAGGCTGTAGCCCAGCTTGATACCTGTGTGGAGGACAAAAACCTGGACCCGGTCCTTTTCCTGCTGCTCGATGAAGCAGCCGACAAACAGTACCGCAGCCAGGCGGCAGGCCTGCTCTCCGAACTCAATGATCTCTCATGTATTGATCCCCTGCGCAACCATAAGTTCAGGGACGACAGCCTGGCCCACGCGGTGAACCTGGCCATAAAAAAACTTCTGGATAAAAATTTTAAAAAGGAATGTCCGGATTGCGCCGAGATAATCAAGGCCCAGGCAAAAAAATGCCAGCACTGCGGTAAAGAACTTTAACAGGCATGGTGCTGGATGTTTCTTGCAGCAAGTTATCCGGCAGCCGGCGTCATATTTTTGAGCACAAATTTTTAAAGCTTCAGTTTCCATGGTAAAATCACTTATTTCTTGCCAAAACAGGGCCCATTTATTATAAAAAATTCCCTGCTGTATGGTGAGCGTAGCTCAGCTGGTGGTAGCACCGGGTTGTGGCCTCGGCGGTCGTGGGTTCAAGTCCCATCGCTCACCCCAGAAATAACAAAGGCTTCAGCGAATAATCGCTGAAGCCTTTTTCTATCCTGGCACTATTTTAAAGACAGATTTCTGTCATTATTCAGGAGACAGATTTTTGTCTGTCAGTCATCGGGTTGAATCGTTACCCGATAATCGTCGTTCATTTTGTTGGTCAACAAGGCGGACCAACGATTGACAGTTG
>JAWVYE010000431.1:0-2290 GCA_033722905.1 Desulfobulbales bacterium | reverse complement strand
GCTGACATTTTTTATTCTGCCTCCACTTCTATATAGTCTGCTTCATTATTCCGCAGGGTAAGGGTAAACCCCATTACTCGCAAAGCAACAGGGTCATATAGGGGCGCCCTGCCCTGTATCTTTATCTTCGTGCCCGGAACCAGCCCCATGTCTCGCAGCCGCCTTCCCATTTCACCATGGGCCCTGATTGCTTTGATAGTCCCTGACTGATTGTCTCTCATCTGTCTCATAAGCTTGACTGTATTCATGATATACCTCCTTAAGACAAAGTTAGGTTAAGCAAACTTTATTTGAATGTCAATACATTTTTTTAGGTTAGCCTAACTTTGTAAAAGTTGACTTATTTTATAAGGAGGTATAAATTAAAAATGTTTTGGAGGAGATCATATGGGCGAAACCGTAAATATTTCTGAAAGTGTTGAAAACTACCTGGAAACAATTCTGGCGCTGGAAACAGACAACAAGGTTGCGCGCGCAAAAGATATTGCCGAGCGCCTTGGGGTTCAGAAAGGCTCAGTCAGCGGTGCTTTGAGAATTCTCAAGGAAAAAGGTCTCATAAATTACAAACCGTACAGCTTTATAACCTTAACCGCAAAAGGGAAAAAAATTGCAAAATCCGTCCTGCGGCGCCATTTGATCCTCAAAGATTTTTTGGAGAATGTCCTGCAGATAAGTGATCAAAAGGCTGAAAATGCTGCCTGCCGGATGGAACATGCCATTGACGAAGAAACCCTGGAGAGGCTCCTCGCCTTTATTGATTATATCAAAACATGTCCCCGGGCCGGTGACAACTGGCTGGCATCATTTGTCAACTATTACAAGACCCACAGACATGATCCCGAAAAATGCAACAAGTGCATTAACGAATTAACACAACTCGATTTGTCGTCATAATAGTCTAGTCTGAAGTTGACGCTCCCTGACGGGTTAAAACCTTTCACCCATTCGACCTGCTAAATGTATAACAGGATTTTTTTTGCTTCCTTCTCCGGTTAGGACATCATCGGAACAGGACCTTCTCCGGCCCTGCTTTTTCCGCTCATGTTCAGCTAATCATCACAATTGGCGACATCAAATTTCAGAATTGGCAGAAAGCTGTGATGACGGCAAACGCTGATGGAATCCTGGTCACTCCAGACGGTAAGTTGATCATTGTCCCAATCATCCACCAGCAAACACTTATCAAACCTGGCTTCAAATTCATTACCGCTGAACACCACGAGAGGATTGGGGACTGAGCCCGCACAGGCTGAACTTGCCACCATGATCCCCGTATTTGGAGGCGGGGTTACCCGAATGTGCGGGAATTCGCCGAATTTATACCTGAATGAAGGGTCAGGGGGGCCGTTTAACTGCATGCGAAGGTAAATAAAACTGTCATCCTGAGCAATATAAACCTGCTGGATCTCCCTGCCGGGAGCACCGCCGCAGTCTCCGCCGGACCAGTAGAGGTTTAGCCGCATCGCGGGACTCCAGTCAGTAAAATCACCGTCTATGGTTATGGTGCTTTGCAGCACATCAACCACCTCTGTATAGGCATCACCATAGGCTGAATACAAAAAACTGCCGTCAGAGTAAAATATGATGGTCTCAGAGACACTGTTAGCCGTATCCTCATGGTGCCAGCGCCCGATAATATCATTGCTTTCGCCGCTGTTCCTGGTCCAGGTCTGCCATCCGTTTCCTGTTAAAAGCGACATTTCAGTTGGAGAAACTGATTGAATGCTAGTAGAAATATTATCTCCCGGCTTAGGTCCTTTTTTGGCAAAATTTGAAAAAGTAAATTCCAAGGTGATATTTCCCGTTGCCGCTGCATAGATATATTCTCCCCAGGCCGAATATTGTGGCCCGGAGTCCTGCCCGGGCAGGATGGCAGGCTTCAGACCTGCCACAACCTGTAAAGCGTAAATTGCCTCATGCAGGTCCAGTTTACTGTCCGCATTAATATCACCCAGGATTTCCCCGGAACAGGCATTGTGTGCATTGAATGATAGTATTATACCATTCAGAAAAACGATAAAGAGCAACCAACTGACTTTCTTCATTCCTCCCCCCTTGTCCTGCTTTTATAAAAGGCTTGCATAGCCGACAGTAACAAGATTTACTGAAAGGCAGCGCGCAAATTTCATGACCCCTTCAGGAATTCTTTCCATCTGACTATTATTCGGCTGAATGTTTAACAATTTAAAATTTCAGTAAACAAACCAGCTCAATTAAAACATGGCATAATTACAGATGGATTACAGATTTGTATTTTTTTTGCAGGTGGTTTTTCAAACAGACTATTTGC
>JAWVYE010000430.1:0-2291 GCA_033722905.1 Desulfobulbales bacterium | reverse complement strand
TGCATGTTATTATTGTCAATAAGGATGTAACTGCCTATCCCCTCCTTGCTCTTTGGGTATACAGCTTCCTGGTCATTGCTCTTGCTGCATACATTTATATACGTTTTCTTTATAGGATATGGGGTCCAAGGTTTATTTACACCGTTTCCAATATTACCAGTCACGGTCAATTACTGGAAATTACCCTGGACCCTGAAATTGGCGAGATGGATTTCAAGCCGAGCCAGTTTATCTATCTTGTTGTTAACAAAAACGGTATCAGCCCAGAGCCGCACCCTTACTCAATAGCCTGTGGTTATAATCTTGAAAGGCATATCAAGCTTGGCATTAAGAAATTAGGCGACCATTCACGTACTCTTGATAAACTTAATTCAGGAGACGAAGTGATACTCTACGGCCCATATGGCCGTTTCAGTGACAAATTTTTAACAGCTGAAAGAGATTGCGTATTTATTGGCGCCGGAATCGGCATTACCCCATTCCTTGGCATGTGGCATGTTGCCCTGCACTCAGAGGAACGCCATCATAGTCGAGATGTACCTGAGAAACTTCAATCTCTTCATCCTGAACTTATTAGGACATGGAGAAGTCCTCTGGTGTATTTTTTTTATGTATGCAGTACTGAAGGTGATGCCACTTTTGACGGCGACATCCGGAACGAAGTTATTAAAAGCCATTTTCACGGCTTCACAGCATTCGAAAAACGGGGGCACCATTATGAATGCTATTTAAGCAAAAAAAATGGAAGAATTACGGCAGCATACATCAAGGAACAGATAAAAGGAGGGTTAGAGAACAAATACATTTTTATGTGCGGCCCAAGTCCAATGATTAAATCACTCAAAAGGCAGTTTAAAAAACTCGGTGTTAAAGAGCAGCAGTTTATTGTTGAGGATTTCAACCTCTTTTAAACAAGGCACCAGCAGCATATTTGATATCGAAAATACCCAACACATCAGGTAAAATGTCTCTATGCCAGTCAGTGTTTCAAGTGGCGCAGGAAAGCCTGAACACATCTCACAGGTCTTTGAAAAGACAAATGTGGAGGCTGCCCTGGCTGCTGCAGGTATCTTCCACAGAGAGGAAGTGCCTATCGAGGCAGTCAAGACGCATATGAGGGATAAGGAATAGAGACGCAATAAATCTTCTATAGGGGTTACAAAATGTGGGAGCCAAAATTAGATTTAGAAACTGATGATAATCAAAGGGTAATCCTTGTCGTTGCATGTCAACAGTGCGGAGGTAAATCACGGTTTTTGCTGGATGAGGTCTCCCCTGGTACAGATGTGCTCTGTAATTGTGGCGGAGTATTAAACATCTCAGAAGAGAGTCTGAAGTCAATCCGACAAAAGTTGGAGAACATGAAGAAGACACTATAGGCATAGAGACACGCTGAATAGTGACAGTAGCAGTGTATATTGTCATAAATTGAATAATCATTAAGGATAACAGCCAGATAAGGGCCCCATTATGAAGGTATTTTTTCACGAAGATTTTTACGAGGAATATACCTCTGATCCTGCGGCCGAGACCGGCAGGATGGAGGCAATTGTCAAAGAGATTGAGCCGTTTGTTAAAATGGTCCCGTGTGAGCCGGCCTCGGAAGATATTCTTCTTGCCGCGCACTCCAGGGCGCACATAGAGGAGATCAGGCGAATCGGACTTTTCGATATAGCTGCCTTAGCGGCCGGCGGAGCTATGCAGGCGGCCGAAGCCGGTTTGCAGGAGCCGAGCTTTGCACTTATCAGGCCGCCGGGGCACCACGCATCGTCGGCCAGCTGCTGGGGATTCTGCTTTTTCAATAATATGGCTGTATCGATCTATCACTTAAAAAGAAACGGTCTTATGGACCGGGCTTTTATCCTTGATTTCGACCTGCACTTCGGTGACGGCAATGTAAATATCCTTGGGGGTGAACCCTGGGTGGAGATCTTGAATCCTGAATCGCAAAACCGCAAAAGCTATTTAGACGAGGTTGAAGAGGCTTTACACAAAACTGAGGCTGACGTCATAGCGGTTTCAGCCGGGTTTGATCATCACGTCAATGACTGGGGAGGTCTGCTTTACTCGGAGGACTACACGTTAATGGCCGAATGGGTCCGGCAGACAGCAGCCAGGAATGGCGGCGGCTGCTATGGCATCCTTGAAGGTGGCTATAATCATAATGTCCTGGGCAAAAACGTCCTTGCCTTTCTCCAGGGCCTGGAGAGTGATCTGCTACCCGCTGGAAAGTAAAGCCCAAAGAAACAGTCAAAAAAAACGGGGTCAAAAACGGGGTCAGATTTATTTTC
>JAWVYE010000429.1:0-2294 GCA_033722905.1 Desulfobulbales bacterium | reverse complement strand
GGCGACTTTGCCCGCAGTTTTCACTGGCACATTGAAATATGTCCGCGCACAAGCATACCTTCCGGGTTTGAGATGGGCTCAGGCCTCTTTGTCAATACCGTCAGCCCTGAAGCGGCTGCTTTAAAACTCCAGCAGGCCCTGCCCGGGGAAATTTCCTGATACCCCCCGGGGTTGGCTTACCGGTAAGAATTGATGTCTGATGCCATTGCCATAAAAAAAATAATGTTGCCGGCTGTCCTCTTGCTTGCAGTCTATATCGGCTGGAGTCAGTTCAACCGCCCGGACGATGCAGCTGTATACACAGATAAGAGTGATGCGGTATTGGCAAATGTTTTCGAGAAACGCTTAAGTGGTATTCAGGTGACAGGAGCCGGCAGCGTCCTCAAGATCCTGCCGGACGATAATGACGGCAGCCGGCACCAGCGTTTTATCCTGAAACTGCGCTCCGGACAGACCCTGCTGATTTCACACAATATCGACCTTGCGCCAAGAGTTCCCGCACTCAGGGAAGGTGACAGTATAGCATTTTACGGCGAATACGAATGGAATGCCAAGGGAGGCGTTGTCCATTGGACACACCGGGACCCAAGGGGCCGGCATGCCTCAGGCTGGCTGAAGCACAACGGCCGGACATACCAGTAGTTGCCTGGAATCCTTGCCGACCTAAGGTATAAAAGACCGCCGATGTAACGAAAAAATTATTCCGGCGCCGACCCTGAAAAAGAGAGGGGGATCAACACGATCCTGCTGAGATTGAATACCTTATCCTCCCTTGCAGCAGTGAAACAGACATAGGCGCTTTTGCCGTCATGCGCCAAGCCTGCCTCCTTCATGAAATTTCCGGAAAATCGCCAAAAGACGCCCTGTTTGAAAAACTCATCCCTGTTCTTATAGTCATAGACCCCTTCCCAGTTCTGGTCCATGTTCTGCCGAAGCATTTTTTTCTGCCGGGCAAGGGACTCTCCTGAAAGGTGATCCGGCAGGAAATGATGCCCGCAGCGCAACCAGTCGAAAATAAGCAGTTCCCGGAGCAGTTCCATGTCAGGCCGTCCCCGGGTTATTGCAAGCAGCAGTGAACTCAGCAGTTCCTGGGTGGGGGCCAGGCCGAAAAAACCTTTTGCCCGGCAAAGTTGCAGCAATGCCTGAAAAAATAAAAATATATCCTCATTGGCATTGCGCAGATATTCCCAGAAGCTTCTGAAATAGCGGTTGTTGAAAAATGCTTCCACACACTCGCCAAACCAGAACAGTTCCTCAAGTTCTGTGGTGTTCAGCCATTTGTTTGCCAAAATTTCGTAGGGCGGATTCTCGCAGACCAGCATATGATATTTTTCTATTGATTCGCTGATGGACGTATCGGGCAGCACCTTCAAGAGCCCCATCTGGATATAATGGGGCCCGAGATGAAAAACCTCGGCAAATGAGCGGCTGAATGTATCCCACGTCTCATAAGGCAGGCCCAAAATGAGGTCCAGGTGCACATGGATAGTCCCCAGGGAAACAAGCCGTCTGATCCCGGGAGCAAGCTTTTCCAGGTCGCATGTGCGCTTTATGGCTTTCAGAGTTTGGGGGTTGGTTGATTGGACGCCGAGTTCAAATTGAAACCTGCCCGGCCCGAGCTGCTCCAGAAACCGGAACATCTCTTCTGTAAAACGGTCCGGGGCCATCTCGAAATGAAACAATGTCTGCCCTGGCTGTTGCGCAAGAAAACTCCAGATTTCAAGGGTCCGATCAGGCTTTTCATTAAAGGTCCGGTCCACAAAACGGATGACTTTGGGGCTGTGGCGCACAATATCCCCTATTTCTTTTTTTACCTGCTCCGGCGGCAGACGGCGCACTCCCTTTTCAGATGCAGACAAACAGTAGGTGCAGCTGAAAGGGCATCCCCGTGAAGATTCATAATAGATATGCCTGTTTTTGAGGGGGCCGGCAAAATCCTCTGCCCGGTAAGGACTGCTGAATGCTGATACTTTTGCACAGCTGTACTCTTTCTGCAATTCGCCCCGGGACAGGTCCACATAGAATGATTTATCAACTCCCTCTATTTCACCAGTCACCACCGTACAATGTTGTGAGACTTCAGGGGGCAGGCTCCGGATCATGGCGCCGGCCTGAGGACCGCCTAAAATGATAGGTGTACCCGGAAGAAGCTTTACCAGGTCGCCTGCTAAACGCTGAATATATTTACTGTTCCATATATAGACTGAAAAAAAGAGTGCCGCCGGTTTGCCTGCCGCAATGCTTCGCAAAGTAGGGTAATAGGGATCATTGATTGTGTACTGGGCAATTTCCGG
>JAWVYE010000428.1:0-2297 GCA_033722905.1 Desulfobulbales bacterium | reverse complement strand
GTACAATGCCAGGCAGACCGTCAAGCTGAAAGCCAGCACTCCGAGAGTCCTGTATGGTATCCGGTTTGCCGGGAAAAATCTGTTTTTTGCGGATAACAGAAAGGGGAGCAAAAGGGTTTTTCGTCTGGCGGGTCTCATGGCGATATTTTTTTAAATCAGTCGGAACGCAGGGCGGTTATAATATCCTGCAGTTCATAGGCCCCGGTAAGTTCAAGGAACACCTCCTCAAGGTCAGAATGCTGGAGGCGGGCCTCATTCTGCAGATCTTCCAGGGTGCCGATGGTTTTCAGGTTGCCATGCAGGATTATGCCAATCCTGTCGCAGAGCTCCTCGGCAATTTCCAGGGAATGTGTTGACAGAAAGATCGAGGTGCCTCTGGCAGCAAAACTCTTGAATAATTCTTTAACGATACGGGCGCTTTTGGGGTCCAGGCCGACCATGGGCTCATCGACAACAATCAGTGGGGGCTCGAGCATTAAAATGCTTGAGATGATCAGTTTCTGCCGCATGCCGTGCGAATAGCTCTCAATAAGGTGATGGCGCCATTCTTCAAGGTCAAAGAGTTTCAGGTAATGGGTCGTATTCCGGTCAAAGGTTTCACTTTCCAGGTTATAGAGACTTGCCATAAACTGGAGGAATTCAAAACCGGTCAGTTTTTCAAAGAGATAGGGGCGGTCAGGTATATAACCCGTTTCCTGTTTACATGTAACCGGTTCACGTGCCAGGCTGCGGTTGTTGATGGTTATGCGGCCAAAATCAGGCTTCAACAGGCCGGCAATCATTTTTATGGTTGTGGTTTTGCCGGCTCCGTTTGGTCCCAGAAAGCCGAAAATCTCTCCCCGCTTAACATGCAGACTTATATTGTCAACTGCAGTAAAATCGGCAAATTTTTTGGTCAGCTGCTCCAGGACCAGGATATGGTCCGTGGCGTTGTGCCGGCCGGGCTCTTCATTCTTTTTACTGTGTGATTCTGCCATTAATCAGTTGCTCTTCTGGTCAAAAATTTCAATCTTGAGCTTGCCAAGCAGGGCCGCAATCCTTACCTGCTCATCGGTTTCCCCTTCGACAAATTTGATGTGGCTTAAATCGGCCGGGAATTGATTCTTTGTCGTATCCACGGAGTACCAGGTATCATCCAGGCAGACTTCGTTCCAGGCATGATAATAAAAAGCCCCGGCAAAAAAAGTGACACCGGCAACCACGCGTGTCGGTATGCCGGCATTCCTGGCCAGAGCAGCAAAAAGGGCGGCATGTTCATTGCAGTCGCCGGTCTTGTTGGCAAGGGTGGTAAGCGCATCGGGAATACCGAGTACAGGCCTTTTTTCCAGGTTGGCAAACACCCAGGCCGCCAAGGTTTCCATGCGCGCAAGATCGCTGTCCGCCTCAGCGGTTATTTCCTGGACAAGTTCAGTAATATGGCTGTTTTTTGTCTGGATATAAGGGGTGGAGGAAAGTTCTTCAGCAAAGCCGCCGCAGGACTCGGCATCTGCACCCGGCAATGACTCCAGGGTGATTGTCAGAATGTCGCCGTCAAGCTGTTGCCGGTCTTTGTCAAGGTCAAAATCAGTATCGGCCGGCAGGGTCAACCGGTAGCGCATTGTCTGCCGGCCGCTGAGGTCAAGGCTGCCGCCCTGAAGTGGAACGGACACGCTGCTTAAAATTTCCCGGCCCTTTCCCTTTATATCAGTCGCCTTGAATTCCGGTTCGGAGATGAAGACAAAACCGGCCGGGGATTCCTCCTTGATTACCTTACCTTCATCATCGAGCCAACTGTTTATTCTGATCCCGGAGAATGTCTCGGTAAAATGGTGCAGGTTATAGACACGTTTTTTAACCAGGATTTTTTGACGCCCCTTGTATTCCATGACCGTATCTTTGCCGGTCAGGGAAACGGGATCAAAATAGGGAATTTTTAACCTGTCGCCGGGCTGCAGCCCCTGCTTCAGGAGATATGAGCGGTTGTTTGTCGAAAGATAGGGAGGTTTTTCCAGGCGAATGGTATCGGATATTGTTTCCTTGCCTGTTTTCAAGGAAAAATGAACATCCCGGCCCTGGACACGCCCTTCAGCATCCATTTTGTAAAAGGGGGATGTCAACTGGAAGGTGAAATCCCTGAGCAGCATTTCATTGCTCAGGGTGGCCTTGATGCTCATATCAACCATGTGTGTCTCATTGAGAATATTTAATGAGAGGCGGGCATCCTGGTAAAGATCAAAAGTTTCTGGACCGGATTCCGTCAGCCTGTTTTTGACAAAACCTATCCTTTCATTCTGGAAGTATATACCGGCAAAACTCTG
>JAWVYE010000427.1:0-2301 GCA_033722905.1 Desulfobulbales bacterium | reverse complement strand
GGTGCAAAGCCATATTCGCCGCTATATGGCAGACCGGTTAATTTCATACCGGCAGCAGCAGCCTTATCCCAATCATATTTAACCCAGTATGCATCAGGATCATTCTTGGATCCAAAAAGCTTTGGTGTTATCAGGTAGTTGTATTTTTTATCATAGATCTGTTTGCCCGCATGGACCTTGAAGGGGTAAATTTTGGCATCTCCGTCACCGATATTTCCCAAAGGATAACTTAATTTTGTTACACTGCCGGGGTCTATCTTTGCGCCAACGAGATAGGCGCCGGCCTTGCCATTGTACCAGGCATAGGTGGGAACAACATTTTTCCCCCAGACAAAACTGCCCTTTTTCTTATTATAGATGGGCATACCGAATTCATCTTTCGGAGGATCGACTATGTCCTCACCAGCTGACGACCAGTCCCATGCAAGTTTGGTGGGCATCTCTTTGGCTATATAAGGAATATGGCAGGTCTGGCAGGCAATCCTGGCCGTGTGTTGATTCAGCAGTGACTCATTGTGCAGCTTCTCGTCATGGCAGTCAGTGCAGCCGACATGATTCTCGCCACGTGGTGATACGACCATGGCGTTACCTTTTATCATGTGATTTTCTGTTGCATGGCATTCCTGGCAGGAGAAATCCTGTCCATTTGAGCCCATGTGGACATCATGATCCTGCAAGGGCTTTTTCATGGAAGAATCAATATCTCCATGCTTAACATTGTTACCGCCTCCGCCAAAGCCATGGCAGACGATACAGTTATCCCTGGCCGGAATCCCTACGTTCTGCGCCACCGCAACAAGGTTGACCGGCTTTTCATCAAACTTTTTAATGCCGGTAAAACCGGCCGGCATACCTGCTGCAGGGCCGGGCTTTTTGTAAGATCCGGTCTTGTCATGGCAAACCAGGCAGTCAATCCTGCTGGGGTCGGAAAAATCGAACTCGGCACCTCTCCAGCCATACCCGATATGACAACTGGTGCAGCGGGCCCAGTTGCCATTAATGGATATACAGAAATTATTTATGGTGTTCATTTTTCCCCGGTCGACTGTACCTTTCTCATTGAGATCCTGCGACAATTTCCACGTCCAATGACTTGTCTGCATTATATCATGGGCTGCCTGGTCATGACACTCAATGCACTTCCGGGTAACTTCCATGGGGCTTTCAAATGGGCCTGAAATGTTCTGGTGCTCGGGGGCACCGAAGGCTAAAGGTTTAAATGCGAAGGCTGCCAGGACCAAGGCAGCAGCTGTAATGATTGTTCTTTTCATGATTTACTGACTCCTTTATTGCAAATGTTAATAATATGGCCGGGTTAATACGCATTCATGCAAAAAACCGCTTATTGGTATGGTGCAGTAAGCTCATTATAGCAAACGTCATGCCATAAATGTTTCGGGCAGCAGGAGTCATTCAACTTATTAAAATTACTGAAAGAAGCAGAATTCTAATTATTAAGTCCATTCATGCAGTTGTTCATATTGTTAACATGTGTTAACATTTTAGTTGACAGGTTAACGAAAATTTAACAGTTGTGTTTTTTGGCCAACGCTTCTAAGAGATTTTTTTTCTGTGGCAAAGTCAGCCCTGGCAAAAAGCAAGCAGCTCAAGCCTGCTACCGGTGGGGCTGAAAAGCAGCAACAATGCATTTCCTGAATAGCATCGGTCCGGATTTTGCAAAATAGTAACCGGCATCATTGTTGGACAATATATATCAGCAGGTCAAGGAGGGTCTATGCTGGAAAAAATATACGGTAAATACTGGCAGACAGTGATCGACACCATGATGGAGGGTTTAATGCTGGTCGATCCTGACGGCAAGATTATTTTTGTAAACCGGGCTTTTGAGCAGCTCACCGGATACAGCAAGGAGGAGGTGGAAGGCAAATCATGCGAGGTTCTCGGCTGCGACACCTGTTTCGGCACAAGAGAGGAAGGCAAGGACAAGTATTGTGCCCTGTTCAAAGAAGGCAAGGTGAGACGCCGCAAGTGCATTTTTCAGAAAAAAGGCGGCGGCGAGGTGCATGTCCTGAAAAATGCCGCCATTTTAAGGAATAAAAACGGCACGGTCGTCGGCGGCGTTGAGAACCTGACAGACCTCAGTCCCATACTTGAAAAAGAAGAGGTCATTTCGCGCCTCAAGAAACAATTGAACAATGAGGACAGCTTCCACGGTATGCTAGGCAAATCAACCGCCATGAAAAAGGTTTTTGATCTGCTTACCAGTGCAGCGCCATCACAGGCACCGGTGGTTATCTATGGTGAATCCGGAACCGGAAAAGAATTGGCTGCAGCGGCAAT
>JAWVYE010000426.1:0-2306 GCA_033722905.1 Desulfobulbales bacterium | reverse complement strand
TCCATGCGTGGAAACCTGAATACGCCCGTCCTGGGGAAGTCTTCTTTCGGCAATATCAAGCCCGGCTATTACCTTGAGCCGGGAGATCACCGCGGCATGCATTTCCAACTTATGGGCCATGACCTCATAGAGGATGCCGTCAATTCGGAACCTGACCCGGCATTTGAGACGCGAGGGTTCAATATGGACATCACTGGCACCGTCATGCACGGCCCGCTGGATAATCGAATTCACCAGGTTGATGACCGGGCTGCCCTCGGCCATGGTGTCAATAAGGGTGTAATCTCCCGGTTGAGCAGTTTCAACCAGTTCGAAATACTCATCCAGGTCGCCGATAAAATCAGTAAAAACAGACAGTCCGGCATAGGCCTCCTCGATGTTTTTCAGAATCTCGCTGTGCCGGGCCAGAACAGTTTTGACTTTCAACCCGGTCTGCTCCGCAAGTTCGTCAAAGCGCGGCAGTAATTGGGGAGCGGCGGTGGCCACGATAAGGGTGTTTCTCACCTTAAAAAGGGGCAGAAGTTCCAGGCGGAGCGCTGTTTCTTTGGAAATAAGCTTAATCGCCTCAGGATCATAAATACCGGGACGCAGCCAGATATGGGGGAGGCCGAACTGGGCACCAAGGACGACGAGCAGATCCTTTTCATCGATCCAGCCCTTTTCGACCATTATCTGCCCGAAGCGTTTACCCGTTTCCGCCTGCAGGGCAACCGCCTGCTCTACCTGCTCCTGGGTTATGAGCTTCTGGTCTACAAGAATTTTTCCAAGTTTCATAGACGCTAAACCTGTCCTAAAGCCCTGTTTTCACCTCAATATACTTATCAACATCGGTTATTTTAAAAATGTCTTTCAACAGCCCATTCGGCTGCATGAGTGAAAGTTTTCCGCCCCTGGCGACCAGTGTGTCCTGCATATCAAGAAGGAACTCCAGGACCGCCCCGTTTACATTGGAGACTCTTTCCAGGTTGAGCACCACCTCTTTTGCGTCTGCGTCAAAACATTCTGCAAATGCTTTCTGCAGCGACGCAAGGCTCTCATTGTCAGAAAGTGAACCGGTCGGCATCAGATAGGTGGCAAGCCCGATGTTTGTACGTATAATTTCAGTCATATTGGCCAGTATCCTCCTTCGCGGCCTCTCTGCCGGACTTCAGGCGCACCGGATAGTACAAATCAGGCCATCTTGGCCCATTACAGTTCTTCCCTGACAAAACCGCCGCCCTTGCTGAAATGCACACTGAATACCGAACCTTCTCCCCGGCTGCTTTCCACTGTCAGTTTGCCATGGTGCAGCTCAATAATACTTTTTGCCAGCGGCAGGCCAAGGCCGTGCCCGGGTTTCTTCCTGATCTCTTCGTCATCCGAACGAAAAAACTTGTGGAAAATCTGCTTCTGATCTTCAGGCGAGATCCCCACTCCGGTATCACTGACATTGATCCTGATGGCATTTTCATCCTCCTCGGCTGAAAGCGTAACTTTACCTCCCTGCCTGGAATATTTTATGGCGTTGGTCAGAAGATTGGTAACAGCGATGCGCAAAAGGCCCTTATCCACAAAAATCGTGCTCATCTCCGAGGGGAGTTTCAGGTTGAAAACAATGTCATCACTTTTGCCGGCGCGGGAAACAGCTCTAAAGGTATCCTCCAGAAGATCCCGCAGTTTGACGCGCTGACGCTCAAGGGAGGTGGATCCCATCTCAATTTTGGAAATGGACAGCAGGTTGCTGATGAGCTGGCTTAAGCGCTCTGATTCTTCAAGGATAATATTTCCTGCCTCCAGGCGGAAGTCTTCGGACTTACCCTCGTCTCCCAATAGCATTTCACTGTACATGTGCAGGACATTGAGAGGGGACTTCAGCTCGTGCGAAACCTGGGCCACAAACTCTCCCCTGGCCTGCCTGGCCATTGTTTCCTGGGTAATGTCACGAAAGACAAAAAGGGTGCCGAAAGCTACAGGCTCGTCTACTTTTGACACCAGGGGGATAGCATGGACAGCTATGGTCTTGTCCAGTAAGGGGTCAGGTTTGAACTCCAGTATCTGGGAATGGCGCAGCTTATTGTCGTGCCCCTCAAACCGGCTCATGAACCGTGACAGCTCTTCGTGTTCGCACCAGTTCTCCCTGGTGTCTCCCTGCTGTACTTCCCTGCCGCAGTTCAACAGCCCACCCAAGCCATCATTGCTGAGCGTCACCGTCCCGGTGTCATCGACAACGATAATGCCCTCAGGCAGGGCCTTGAGAATGGAATGCAACCGCCCTTTCCTGTAGATGGCAATATTATCGGTGACCTGTCTGCAGATCTGTTCTCCTT
>JAWVYE010000425.1:0-2311 GCA_033722905.1 Desulfobulbales bacterium | reverse complement strand
TGCCGCTGCCAAGCTTTTTGGCGGCTTTTTCCTTTTCTTTCTCGCTGTAACAGTAAATGGTCTCCTTCTTATTGCGTACCCTGAAAATAGGCGTTTCAAGGATATAAACATGGCCAAGCTTTACCAGCAATTCAAAGTAATGCAGAAAAAAAGTCAACAGAAGGTTTCTGATATGCAGCCCGTCAACATCTGCATCTGTGGCAAGGATAACCTTGTCATAGCGGAGATTGCCGATGGATTCCTCGATATTCAGCGCCTGCATTATCGAGTACATTTCTTCATTTTTATAAAGCAGGGGTAAACTCTGCCCCAGGACATTCAAAGGCTTGCCCTTAAGCGAAAACACGGCCTGACGCATGGGATCTCTTGAACTGACAATCGAACCCGCTGCCGACTGGCCCTCGGTGATGAACAGCATGTTTTCCTCCCCCGGCGGGGAAGGCTTTTCCCTGGTGGGATGATATTTGCAGTCCTTTAAGTTCGGAATTTTGAGAGCAACTTTTTTGGCCTTGGCTCTGGCCTCTTTTCTTACGTGCTGCATCTCTTTGCGCACCCTTTCATTCTGCTGGATTTTTTCCAGCATCAACTCGGCGGCTTCTGAATTTTTATAGAGAAAGGCACTGACTGCATCCTTGACTTCATTTACTATCCAGGAACGGATCTCTGTATTACCCAATTTGTTTTTGGTCTGAGATTCAAAGACCGGATCTTTAATTTTTACCGCCAGGGCGCCAACCACCCCTTCCCGCACATCTTTACCGGAATACTTTTTGCTGGAAAACTCATTGACGCCCTTGAGAATACCTTCACGAAAGGCTGAAAGGTGGGTGCCGCCTTCGCTGGTGTATGTGCCGTTCACAAAGGAAAAATAGTTGTCGCCATAGTTGGTGGTATGACAGAAACAAAACTCAAGGGTCTTGTCTTTTTTATAGATAGGTTCATATAACTGACTGCCGTTAATTTCTTCCGCCATGAGATCCTGGAGACCGTTGGCGGAGAAAAACCTCTCCTCATTAAAATAGAGGTTAAGGCCGGAGTTGAGATAGGCGTAACGCCACAATCTTTTCCGCACATACTGGTTGTCATAAGCAAATTCACCAAACTGTTCTTCATCAGGCAGAAACTCAATAAGGGTTCCGTTGCGCTCTTTGGTTTTCCCTTTGTTTTCGGTTTTCAGGACCCCTGCCTCAAACTCCGCCATGGCAAACCTGCCATCTCTGAATGATGTAACGCGGAATAGTTTCGATAAGGCATTTACCGCTTTTGTGCCCACACCGTTCAAGCCGACTGAAAATTGAAAAACATCCGTATTATATTTAGCGCCTGTGTTTATAACTGAAACACACTCCACCAGTTTGCCGAGAGGGATGCCGCGGCCGAAATCCCTGACCGAGGTAAAGCCATTATCCGCAATTGCAATATCAATTCTTTTGCCGGCCCCCATGATATATTCATCCACGGCATTATCAATAACCTCTTTGAGGAGAATATAAATACCGTCATCCTGATGGGTGCCGTTACCGAGGCGGCCGATATACATGCCCGGGCGCAACCGGATATGTTCAAGGGAACTTAATGTTTTTATCTTGCTTTCATCGTAAATGTGGGCTGCCTGTGTCATAATAGTTTCATGATCCAAAATTAATGCTGTGAAAACATGTCTTAATTACTGTATTTTCGTCACAATGTTGCTCCTTTTATCCGCTATACAACATATTGACAAATTTTTAACTATATACACAATATAGTGTGTACCTTCAACAAAAAAATAATGGCTGACGAATAATTACATAATTGTTTTAAATCCTGTTATAGTGCATGGCTTAAACAGTATTCCCCTCATTAACACACAGCAATCTGCTCTATGCCTCTGTCAAAAGATACACTACAAGTCGCCCTTTCTATAGCGGGTTCAGATCCATCCGGCGGGGCCGGCATCCAGGCTGACGTTAAGACATTTACCGCAATCGGGGTGTATTGTGGTGCGGCAATCACCTCCCTGACTGTGCAAAATACCCGGGGCGTCTTTGCTGTTCAACCCGTTGATCCCGTATTTGTCGGAAAACAGATTGACACTGTTTTGCGTGATCTTGCCGTAAGCCATATAAAAATTGGCATGCTTGGCTCTGCGGCAGTGGCATTAAGCGTCTGTGATACTCTGGCGGACTTTAACGGAGAAATAATCTACGACCCGGTGCTTGTTTCATCCAGCGGTCAGCAGCTTATCGACAAGGAAGGATATGGGGGGTTCCGGGAACAGCTGCTCAATATATGCACAGTAATAACTCCCAACATCACGGAACTTTCTCAC
>JAWVYE010000424.1:0-2318 GCA_033722905.1 Desulfobulbales bacterium | reverse complement strand
GCTCAAGGCCATGGCGGTTCCGGAAACCCATATCCATGGCACCCTGCGTATCAGCCTCAGCAGGTTCAATACCGACAGGGAAGTTGATTTTCTCTGTGAAGTCCTGCCGGGTATTGTCACCAAATCCAGGCAGGGCGCGGCTGTTTGACAGAAAAAAAAGCTGAAAGATATGATGAAAGTCTCTTAGAAGCGACTCCGTTTCTTCCTGGAGATCTTACCAATTATCCAGCCGAAGAAGAAAACCCCGCCACCCGCCAGAAACCATTTAATCATTCTTGAATCAGATAACTTATCACTTTTCTGCAATAAGGTTCTGACTTCAGTTTCCAGTTTCTTATTCTGCTCTGACAGTTTGTCCCTCTCGGCAACAATCTCTACGACATTTTCGGCTTGCGCCGACAGGATATCATACTTTTCAGCCATGACACGTTCATTGTTAAGCGCCTGTTCCAGGCTTTGTTCCAAGCTGGAAGACTTTGTGCTTAGACCCGAGAAATCCTGCTGATACTTTTCCTGAATATTTTTGATCTCCATTTCAAGGGTGCTGTTGGCTTCTTCCAAGGTGTTTATTCTCTCCTGCAGGGAATTGTTGAGTTGTTCCAGTTCTTGAATGCGCTGGGATTTGGGGGGGCTGGAACTTACATACTGACGCAGAACATACCCAACAAGCCCGTCGGTTGTTCTTACCTTGTAGTAAGATTCGTCTTCCTCGAGTATTTCAAGGGGAGTCCCTGTTTTCAAAGTTTTCAGGATTTTATGTTTAGTGCTTTTTCCCTGTCGCAGGGTGATAATCAACTGGTCACCGACATAGCGGGTATCGGCAGCAGCGGGTGGAATAAATGCTGAGTGGATGAGCAGAACTATAACGAAAAGTAGGGCAATATAACGCATTGCAAGCCTCCTGGTATGGTTTGGCTGTGTTTCCCGGACATTTTCATGGCATAAACTGTTTACGCCGGCCGGATTAATGCTTTATGGTTAAATAATTTAATGAAGAACGATCAGGGGTGTCAAGACCGAAAAAGGCAGGAATCCATTAATTTTATTGTGGATGCTGCCGGACCTTTCTTATTTTTCAGTGTAAGCCTGAAGCACTATCTTTGTTTCCTTTTCCGGCAAGAAAATTTTTATCTCAGGATATCTTTTTGCAAGGTTATGGATGGTTTCCGGAGATTGCGCCCGGACATTCCGCTGCAGATGCACCAGGGCAATAAGCCGAACTCCGGCATTATCGGCAAAATCAAGACAGTTGGCAATAGATCCGTGTCCAGGAGTTGTATCTTCAAAGCCATACGCTTCATGGATTATAATATCGCAGCCTGCAGCCAGGGCCTGCGTCATCGGGGTCGGTCTGCCATCGCCGCTGTAAAATATGGCATTACCATAAATATTAAACCTGAGAGAAAGGCAGGGCAGTGAATGGTCGTTGTATGCTGCCTGGAAGACGGCATCGCAAATTTTTATTTTTGTCCCGGGTGCAATCTCATGGAACTGCAGAGAAAATCCCAGGCGGGGCAACAAATTCGGATAAGCCAGTTCCACAGCCTGTTCGATTTTTGCTGCAACACCGGGCGGACCGGCTATGTGAAGCGGTTTTTGTCTGCCCGCCTCCCAGAACCAGAGAAGAAGAAGGGGGGCACCGAGAAAATGGTCGCCATGGAAGTGGGATATCCATAATACTTCAAGCTCTTCAGGCAAGGGGTCCAAAGAGAAATAGCTGAGCGGAACACTGAAGCCGCAATCAAGAAGAATTCGGCCATGCCTCTCATGCAGGCTTGTTTTCAGAAGGATAGAGGTGTTCTGCTGGGTGGGATCACAGGCTTCACCGGCTCCGAGAAAATAAATTTCCATTGTATTTACCATGCGCAGGTCAGTTAGGGTAAATTCTTCGTATTGGCAAGCTCGACAATCACCTCAGCCAGTCCGCCTGTTACTCTGGCTAAAGGCTCATAGCTGATTTTTTCCGGCGTGTCCTGCCGGGTATGATATTGATCATATCTGAATAACGCAGTATCCGTAACCATGATAGCCCTGTAACCTTCACGCCAGAACGACCAGTGGTCTGACCAGCCTATACCGGTGACCCACCCCGGAGCAGCTGTTCCTTCCGATGGAAACATTGTGGAACGCCTAAAAGCTGCCAGGCTAAGCTTTACCAGGTGGCGGGAGCGTATATTGCCGACAAAGCCGATAAAATTGGCAGTGCCGGGATAAAAAAAACTGAAAGGAAATGGGTAGTTCTGGCTGCCGGGAGCTTCTGAGTAATAGCCCATGGTTTCAAGGGACAGCATACCTACTATATTCTCCCTGTTTTTGCG
>JAWVYE010000423.1:0-2319 GCA_033722905.1 Desulfobulbales bacterium | reverse complement strand
ATTCCGATCAGCAGAAAGGGCAAGAAGCTCAAAGTTGCAATGGCCAACCCCCTTGAGCAGTATGTCATAGATGATCTGCGATTTATAACCAATCTTGATGTCGATATAGCAGTGGCACCGGAAAGTGAAGTTTCCAGGGCCATAGATAAGTACTATGTCAATAACGTGGACACCGAAGTGGCTGATGCCAGGGATATTGATACTTTTCTGGAGGTTCTCGAGGATGAGAAGGGTTTTGAAGAAGATGAGGATATCCAGAACCTCATAGGGCTTACGGAGCAGGCGCCTGTTGTTAAATTTACCAACCATATAATTGCCAATGCCATCAAATATAAGGCGAGCGATATTCACATAGAGCCCCGCTACTCGGACACCATGATCCGTTACCGCATCGACGGCATCATGCGGGAAATCCTGCAGGCCTCCAAGAAAAGCCACTTTTCGGTGGTGGCCCGTATAAAAATCATTGCCGATATGGATATCTCCATTCGCCGAAAACCACAGGACGGCAGAGCAAGGATCAAGTTCAAGGGCAAGGAATATGACCTGCGCATGTCTTCCATCCCAACGTCTTATGGTGAGAAAATCACCATTCGTATCCTTGATCCCGACGGTGCAGAGCTCCTGCTGGATGATCTTGGCTTTCCTGGCAACGACCTGGAAACATTCAAAGACCTGGTTCACAGGCCCCAGGGAATTATACTGGTAACCGGCCCAACCGGCTGCGGCAAGTCAACAACCCTGTATGCCTGCCTTAATGATCTGAACACACCAGAGGTCAATATTGTTACCGTAGAAGATCCGGTGGAATATGATATTAGCGGGATAAACCAGGTGCAGATAAATCCAAAGGCGGGAATAACATTTGCCTCTGGCCTGCGGTCCATTCTGCGGCAGGACCCCGATATTGTCATGGTTGGTGAGATACGGGACAAGGAAACCGCCAATATTGCTTTCCAGGCAAGCCAGACTGGCCATATGGTTCTCACCACCCTGCACACCAATGATGCCCCGTCGGCAGTAACCAGGCTGGTTGATATGGGTCTGGAGCCGTATATTATTTCTGCCGGATTGACCTGTGTCCTCGGGCAGCGGCTTGTGCGTAAACTCTGCCCCAATTGCAAGATTCCAGATCCGAAATCATCTGAACTGGTCAAGCGTTATGATGCCTACCTCCCAAAAGATATCAAGCCCATTTTTTGGACAGGCAAAGGGTGCGATGATTGCCACTCCATCGGTTACAAAGGCAGGGTAGGTGTTTTTGAGGTTTTGAAGATAAGCCGTGCTATTCAGGAAGTCCTTGTTTCCAAGGTTACCATGACTGATGTGCGTCGGGTAGCTGAAAGTGAAGGCTTTCAGATGCTGGCCTACGATGGCCTGCAGAAGGCGATCAAAGGCATTACCTCCCATAAAGAGCTTGTGCGCAATGTATCCATTCAGAACCTCGATGATCTGTTGATGGCCGAGTCTGAGAATAAAACCGTTTAGGTCGTTGAGCCGAGCCCTACCGCAATACTATTCACAGCCGATAGTCAGCAAATTCTTTAACTTCTTTCTTGCCATTTCATTGCGGCAGAAATGTTTTCTGCAGCTATTCCCGGCGTGGTAATTTGTCGCGCAGAAACTGAAAGGAGTATCACAGCGGTGCCAGAAAAAAGAATTCTGTATAATGAAATAGGTTTTTCAGCAGCCATTGGCCTCAATCAGCAGATGCTGCCCGTATTCCTCCTCCTGCTTCTCGCTGCAGCCATTGCCTGGATTTTTGTAAGCAGACGGCTTTATGCAGAACTCCGGAAAAGCTTTCCCGGACAGTATGACTCCCTGGGAAGACCCGGGCTTTTTATGACAAACAGTTTTACGGCAAATTTTAAGATTATCAGGTTTCTGCATTCTGGCGATTACAAGGCTACAATGGATGATTCTGTAATAAGGCTTTGCCAGGGGCTTCGGTTGCTGTTGTATATATATCTTTTCTGTTTGGCGGGCTGTCTGGTCCTGTTGTTTGCCGACTCCAGGTAAGTATGGACATCAGGCACTACAATCAGGGCAGGGGCAGAAAATAAAAAAGCCCTGCAACTTCTCTAAAGATATTATTAGGGTGGGTGGAAATTGGCGTTTGAGAAGGGTGAGGTTTATGCAGGGCTTATTTATAATATATACCACAATGTGGTAGAAAGTAAAGGGCAAAAAAACACTTTATTGAAAAAAAGAAGCCTCACTGCACAATTCGATGCTCAGGCGTCATGGGCGATGGAGGGCCATCTCGAAGTAGATACCCGTGATCCCTCCGCCGGATGCGCAAATCGCGGTCTTGCCGAT
>JAWVYE010000422.1:0-2329 GCA_033722905.1 Desulfobulbales bacterium | reverse complement strand
GGCTTCATTATCGGCTGCATTGCAGAATAATCATTGACCTTTACACTGGAACAACCGCCTGATAGCAGGAGCCAAACCACCAATAAAAATAATCCGCCAAAATACCAGAGATGTTTCATGTCGATTCTCCTGAAAAAGTTTTATGACTACAGCATCAGCAATTCATTTTTTTGGATGATTTTTAATCAGCAACTGCTTTCTGCAATCATCTTAATTCTGTTGGCGGCTATTTTACATACCAGAAGATATGGCGCAGCTATCCACGGCACCGCAAATATTAACCGGCATTGTCTACTTGCCAGAGCCTCAACACGATGAGATGTTGCCGGGATATTCATAACCCGCCAAGACCATTTTATTGCCGGAACGAAATCTGTTATCTCAAAGGGCAGCCATATACCAACAGCGGTGCGGACATACCCTTTCGTGCCTGGTTGTATATAACGATTCCGGCACTTGACCTGGCTTACCGATGGTCCCCAGCGTGGCCAGCAATGCGTATCTATAAGTATTTTCCAGACAACTTTTGAAGGTGCTGCAATTAATGTCGCAGTTTCCATAAAACAGGGAAGTATTTTAACTGCTGCCGATTAACGGAAGGTATGGCATGATACCCTTTACTCCATCCTGGTGGCCGGGTTGAAAAGACCCTCCTGAAGGCTCTTGCTGACAGGCACAGGACCCAGCCAGATGGACATATAGGCTGCGGCAAACGCATCGCTTTCCACCTTGCCGAGCACCTCCTCCTCAAGTGTCATCTCAATTCCCTGACCAGGTATATAAGTGAAGACGTATCTCTGCCCCGCGCTCACATCACGGTAAAAGCTGTTAAATTTTTCCAGTTCCGTCAGCAGGCTGTTGGCCTTTTCTGCGCCCACATTCTGGGACATGAGCTTTAAACCTGTATCCTTGAAGTCTTTTGCCTTCATATCAACAAAAAAATAGAATTCAAGGGATTTGGGTACATCCTGGAGCACCTGGTCCACCGGCACCTCGGCAGGTTTATAGAGACCGACCAGGTAAACGTTGACCAGGTATTTCCATTTCAGCAGCCCGATGCCGTGCAGCGAAAGCTGCCTGGAACCGATTATTATTTCATCCTCAAAGTAGACACCCCTGTTGGTTGCTGCACCTGTTTCCCCCGGATAAGCGGCGGCCAGCAAAAATATACAGAGTGAAAGTAAAAACTGTCTGAAAACAGAATTATACCTGTCTTTTGAAATCATCATATCCATTTTCCTGTTGGTGCTGCATCTTATTTTGTCAGCATATATTATGGTGCACCATCGTTATGACCTATGACCGATGGTCACAATGCCCAGAAAACCGTCCACAGTCACCTGGTCACCGGTTTGGATCAGGATGGCTGCATCCGGCACACCGGTGACACAGGCAATGCCGTACTCCCTGGCAATAATGGCTCCGTGGATGAGCATGCCGCCCCGCCTCTCGATGATGCCTGCTGCCAGGGGAACAATAAAGGTCATGTTGGGATCAACCGCATCGCAGACCAGCACCTCACCTTTGTGAAAATTGCCCAGGTCACTGTTGCTGACAATAACCCTGGCCCGGCCCCTGGCGATCCCGGGCCCGGCCGGCTGCCCGAGCAGCTGCCTGGCCTTTGCGGAGCGGTTCATCTTCTCCGCCGGGGTTGGCCTTGCTCCAGGGGAAGCGGGCTTGTAGTGCCGGTCAACCAAACATCGAACGATCTCGCTGTCTTCCACAAGGCCTGCATCAAAGTCCATCCTCTCTGTCAGACGGCGCCTCCCTTCCTGCAAAGCCCTGGAATACTCTTCCTGTATCCTGCCGTGCAGGATGTTGTCATCGTCGCGCAACCGATAGCTGGCCCGGGCAAGATCAAGCAGATCTTCTGCCCTGGCAAGGTTTTGCCCAGGCGCAAATTTTTCAAGAAATGAAACTTCCAGGTTCATCTTTTTACCGTTATCATAGCGCAACGATTCCTTTTCACCTGGATCGCCGGCTGCCATCTGCATGATCACGTTGAGCAGTTCCGCTCTGCTCACATCACAGCTCTTATCGTCATAGATGCCACAAAAAGGGTCGCCGTATTGACCGATGAATTCATGCAGCAGCCTGAGAAATTCAGTATCGTCCAGGGCAGTGGCCTGACCTGTTTTAATTCCCCTCTGAAGACCGCGATTCTGGCGGACATAAGCGGCAATTCCCTGCAGGGCCCGATTGCGCTTTTTGCTCAGCAGGGGTGATTCTGACAGCAGCTCAATAAACTCAAAAGGGTCTGCAGGGCTGACCGTATCATTATAAAATTTTCCAAAAAGACGCATGCCATGGGCAAAGGGGATAAAGTCCT
>JAWVYE010000421.1:0-2349 GCA_033722905.1 Desulfobulbales bacterium | reverse complement strand
TTCCCACCGTCTTGCCATGCTGGAAAGAGTAACCGCTGCACATAAATCATACATGGTGTCCGACATCGAGGCAAAACGGGCAAGCCCATCCTATTCCATTGATACCATCAGGATATTGATATCCCGGATAGGCACTCAGGCGGATCTATTTTTTATCATCGGGGTTGATGCATTTCTGGAAATTGCCACCTGGAAACGGTATGAGGAGTTACCGACCCTTGTCAGTTTTGTCATTATCACACGGCCGGGCTATGCGCCTGACAAAGTAGGTGATGTTATCAGCCGGAACTTCATTGGTTATGAATTTAATGCATCGGATTGTTCCTGGAGTGCCCCCCATAATAGAGGCTCTTTTATCCTGCAAGACATGGAGCCGGTACCGGTATCGTCAACAGAGATAAGAAGAAAAGTGAGACTCGGCCAAGATATAACAGGTCTGGTACCGCAGGCAGTTCAATCGTATATAAAGAACCATGGCCTGTATATTTGAGCAGAAAAATACTTTGGAGTTGGGGATGCAGCTGTGCAGGGAAGGGATATATAAAACACAAAAGCGGTGAAAATTCTGAGACACTGCGGGTATAGAATTAACCCAAAGGATGTTGCCTCATGTCCAGGCATATAAGCTGAATCCACAGGCAGCGATATTTCATCTCAGACCCGCAACATGTATTGCGCCGAAGAGATATCCGCCCAGAGAGAGAAAGAGGCAAAACTGCTGCAACTATTTTTCCATTTTCTGGAATTCACGCATAAACTTCCTGTCAATATAATCCTTGATCCAGAAGGCCAGGCGGCCATCAAACATCAGGGAGTTTTTTCCCAGTATGCCCCTGCGTCCCCCCACATTGAATATGAGCAGGTAGGAACCGCCCGGATCAAAGGGTTGAAGTTCTTCGCCTTCGAGGCTGGCCATCAGGTTATGGAACAGGACAGGATTTTCCCGGACTGCATACACCCCGACTTTATCCAACGGTTGCTCCTGGAAATAAATACAGTCGCCGCCACCGAAGATTTCCGCATGTTCGGTGCATTGCAGGTATCTGTTGACCAGGAGGCCGCCATCCGGACCGGTTGGTAAACCTGATTCCGCAAAGATGGTTGAGGGTTTGACACCAACGGCAAGAAAGATGATATCAGCTTCATGGACTGCGCCCGATTCTAGTGTTATTACGCCGGTCCGGACTTCTTTCGAGTAATCATTTTCAATAATGTTGATACCGCGACGGCGCAGAGATTTGTAGGCCAGCTGCCGTATCTTTTCCGGAAAGCGGGACATGAGTCGGCTGCCGGCAAAAATATTAATCACCGGTTGATGCTTCCCATGGTCTCTGGCCAGCTGCCAGGTATTGCCGGCAATTTCAAGAGAAGAGGGGCCGCCGCCGACAATGCCGACTGTTATTTCCTTGCTTGCAAAAAGCTCCAGGAGCCTGGCCTGTGCTTTCAGCAGGGTTTCAATGGGCTTAACTGAGAAGATATCGCATGACTCTCCAATGACCTGATCCCATGGCACATAGCTGCCGGCATTAAAGGAGAGGACATCATAGGTAATGGAATCACCTTTTTCCAGAAAAACGGTTTTGGCGTCTGGGTCGACCCTGACCACCTTATCAAGGATAAAAGTTCCTCCCTTTTTGCTGACCACCTGTTCAGTGGCAAATCGGATATCATCAGGGGAATATGTACGGCTCAACATACCGGGGCCCATACCTGAGTAGTAGTGGTATGATGACGGGCCGACAACGGTGACCATATGCCCTTTGTCAACAAAGGAATGCAGATTCCTCAGGGTCACCATGTGCGCATGGCCGCCGCCGACAAGTACGAGATGTTTAGCCATTTTATCACCTATACAGTATGATGTTAAAACAGGAAGACCTATGATTTGTGTTCTGCGACAGGGAAAAGTATAAACGATTATCGAGGGGAGAGTAAAGAAAAAGAGATAGACCTGCTGCAGCGCTTTAGACAGGCAGTATCTGTGACGTCAAGACATGATATAAAATCCCAAAGGACCGTCAAAAGCGAACTCACCGGATCTTTCAAACTCGCAGCCGACGGAATTCTGGCGAATATCCTTGACAGTTACCTCTTTGACTATCTCAGAGCGCTGTTCATTATCCAGGTTGAATGCAACCGTCAGTTCATCATCAACAGCAAAATTATGTGTATCCAGGGTACTGAATTCCAGGCCGCTGACCGAAATATTCTTCACAACAAGACTGCCCCTTTTGTTTTGTTGCGAATGGTTGATGTAGGTTCCTCGCAGGCTCGTTCTTTTGCGGACCCTTTTGCGGAATTCCAGGTTGACGGTGAAAATATTCTTACAGGAGCATTTTATCTTAAGAG
>JAWVYE010000420.1:0-2349 GCA_033722905.1 Desulfobulbales bacterium | reverse complement strand
GTGGCCAGTGTGCGGAGCTTTGCAAGTTTGAAGCCATCACCATCCGGGAGGACAAGTAATGAGCGACCAGGGTAATATTCTCTTTTGCGGTGTTGGCGGCCAGGGCATCCTGCTGGCCAGCGAGGTTACGGCTTACAGCCTGCTGGCCTCAGGCATGGATGCCAGGAAGAGCGAGGTCCATGGCATGGCCCAACGCGGCGGTTCGGTAACTGCGCATCTGCGCTACGGCGGCAAGGTTTATTCACCGTTGATCAGTCCGGGGGAAGCCGATATAGTTGTAGCCTTTGAAATGATGGAAGCGGTGCGCTATCTGCCCTTTATGCACGATGACAGCAAGGTTATAGTGAACACCCATAAGATTTATCCGCCGGCCGTTGCCACGGGTAAGATGGAATACCCGGCGGATGTACTGACTGAACTGAAAAGCCGGGACCTGCATGTCAGGGAGCTTGACGCCTTTGCCATAGCCAGCCGGGTCGGGGAGGTGCGGGCTGTCAATTTAGTTATGGTTGGGGTGCTTTCCACCTATCTGCCGGTTGCAGAGCAGGTATTTTTTGATGTGATGAATGAGCGGATCCCCGAAAGATTCCGGGATGTTAATATGAAAGCCTTCCAGGAAGGCAGGCAGGCGGCATTAGACGGTTGAGGAGACTGGCATGATTTGGAACGAGGAATTTGAAACACTGCCCAGGGAGCAGTTGGAAATCCTGCAGTTAAAAAGACTGCAGGATCTGGTGGCGCGCGTCTATTATCGTGTCAGGCCCTACCGTGAAAAAATGGCTGAAGTCGGCATAAAGCCTGAACATATACGGTCCCTGGCGGACCTGCAGAACCTGCCTTTTACCAGCAAGGATTTTTTACGGGATAACTATCCTTTCGGGCTCTTTACCCTGCCCCTTGACCAGATTGTCAGGGTGCACGCTTCTTCCGGAACCACCGGGAAGCCAACGGTTGTCGGCTACACCAGGCGGGATATTGAAACCTGGGCGGAAGTCATGGCCCGTTCCCTGGCCTGCGGCGGTGTGCACCGGGGGGATGTGGTGCACAATGCCTATGGTTACGGGTTATTTACCGGCGGTCTCGGGGCTCATTACGGGGCCGAAAAGCTGGGAGCCACGGTTGTCCCGATTTCCGGCGGCCAGACCAAAAGGCAGATCATGATCATGCAGGATTTCGGTTCCAATGTGCTTCTGGCCACACCGTCCTATGCCTTGAATATTGCCGATACCATGGCGGACATGGGCGTTGATGCCTCAAAACTTTCACTGCGGGTCGGAATTTTCGGCGCCGAACCGTGGAGCGAGAACATGCGGGAAGAGGTGGAGAAAAAGCTGGGCCTCAAAGCCATAGACATCTACGGCCTCAGTGAAATAATCGGCCCGGGCGTATCCATGGAGTGCATTGAAGCGCAGCAGGGGCTGCATATCTTTGAGGATCATTTCATGCCGGAGATTATTGACCCTGATACCGGTAAAGTGCTGCCCCTGGGCGAGGAAGGCGAACTTGTTTTTACCACTCTGACCAAGCAGGCTTTCCCGCTTATCCGCTACCGCACAAAGGATATCACCAGGCTCATCAGCGAGCCCTGTGTCTGCGGCAGAACATTCATGCGTATGGAAAAAATTACCGGCCGCACCGATGACATGCTTATTATCCGCGGTGTCAACGTCTTCCCCACCCAGGTAGAACATGTTCTCATGGGAATTGAAGGCGTTGAGCCACATTACCAGATCATCGTCAACCGGGAAGGTTCAATGGACTCCATGGAAGTGCAGGTTGAGGTAAGTGAGCAGCTGTTTTCCGATGAGGTCAAAAACCTTGAAAAATTAAGCAAGAGGATCCAGGCGGAGATAAAGGACCTGATAGGCTCGACCTGCAAGATCACCCTGGTTGAACCCAAGACCATACAGCGAAGCGAGGGTAAAGCGAAACGGGTGATTGACAACCGTAACATTTGAGACAAAGGCAAAAATCTGCTAAAAGTCACAGGGACTCAGAGTGTTATATGATTTTAAACGCAATTCCAGTCAGCGGCGTACAGTTTACGAGGCGGACAAATTTTAGTATTAAAAGAATAATGTCTTAATAAAAAGCATTCTTTATTAACAGAGCAGTCTTGCCAACCAGTGATTGGTTGTCAGCGAGGTGGAATATGAAAGTTGATCAACTTGCGGTGTTTCTGGAAAACAAGTCAGGCCGTCTGGCTGCTATCACCAAAGCCTTAAGTGAAAACAACATCAATATACGGGCCCTTTCCGTCGCAGATACTGCCGATTTCGGTATCCTGCGGCTGATTGTGGATGATACCGACAAGGCCATCAGGGTATTAAAAGAAAATGGCTTTACAGT
>JAWVYE010000419.1:0-2358 GCA_033722905.1 Desulfobulbales bacterium | reverse complement strand
GTACCTCGTTCGAATTCATGGTTGATATGAAATGCAACCAGCTGGACGGCAGCTCCCATTCTGTTGCCTGGGAGGCAACGATTACTGATGCGGAACAGAACAGTGATCCAAGCAACGACACCGTTTACGGGACAACAAGAGTTGTCTGTGCTTCCGGCGGCGGTGGCGGTCCACCGAGCGATCCGGAGATCTGCGACGATGGCATAGACAACGATGGTGATGGAAAAGTTGACTGTGACGACAGAGGTGATTGTAAAAGAGACCCCGCATGTCAATAAAAGGCTCGCATCATTAATTACAATATTATTTAACAAAGCAAACCCAGGTGGGGGCCTAAACACCCTCACCTGGATAAAAAAAGCAGGGCTCTTTGATGCCCTGCTTTTTTCTGGACAATATACCCTGCCCCGTCCTGGTAAATATTTATCTAAACAACCGCTTCTTCAGCATGCTCCTCCCCGTGGGATTCCTCATAGCCTGTGAACATGGCCTTGAAATGCGCCAGGGGGGTATGGCCGAGGGTGGCAAGATAGGCATGCACAAAGATGAAAGCCGTAAAGAAGAAAAAGAGCAGGACATGGATGGTGGAAACAATCTTGATGCCGCCCAAAAGGTCTATGTAGTTTTCAAACTTCTTGACGCGCCACAGGAAAAGCCCTGTGATCATCTGGGCCGGTAAAAAGACAAACATGATCCCCACGTAGGCTTTTTGCTGCAGGGCATTAAATTTATTATCCGGTGTCATGTGGTGCGGATTGGGCTCGCCCTTGAAAAGGCCTGAGCCATAGTACTTTATCTGCCGTACCGCATCTGGAACAAAGGTCCGCGGATTGGGAAAATAGAGCTTTATCTTCATGGTTCCGAAATAGTAGGAAACCCACAAGCCATAGGCGCCAATGACAACAAAGCCCACATAATTATGGAGCTGGATCGCCTCTTCCAGGGAAAACCAGTTTACCATCTCGGCAAAGCGTATCTGGATTCCGGTTATGATCAGAATGATAAAGCCAACCGCATTGATCCAGTGCCAAACCCGGACAGGAGCTGGATGCACATACATCAATTTATCATGTTCCATGATCATTCTCCTTATGCTGAAAATTCATCTTTTTTCTCTCTTTTTTTCCTGCGGGCCGGTGCGGTGGCGATTCTCACCAGGAAGTGCCCGGCAACCAGACATAACCCGCCGATGACCAGGACAAATCCGATCCGGTCCAAATTGCGCACCCTGGTGCCGCCGATGGCATAGAAATGGTTCACGTAGTAGCTTTCCAGCACCCGGCGCTCCACCTTGTGTAACTGGCGGGTGCCGTCATCCTTGTTGAGGCTGATATAAACCTCTTGAAAAAATGGCGACTCCGGATTATGGCACTGCTCACATTCCCGGTTGGCCCCGCCCCTGTTGACGTGATGGACACTAGGCACTAAGTCCATGACCAATTCACCATGAAAGGTGCCGCGGATGTCTTTCTGGCGCAGAAGCAGGACCATGTCCTCCAGTTCAGGCAGACTTACAACCCCGTCCGCGTCTTTATCCAGATATTCCATGAAGGTTGAATAATCCACTCCGAGGGCTGCCAGCAGATCTTTAGTCAGCAGGAAACGGTTTGAAACCAGGTCATAAAACCGCAACGATATGTAACGCGGGGATTCAGGCGCATGGCAGACAGCACATTCGACAAAGGCGAAGTGGGTTTCCTTCTGGGGCAGCCAGTCATGGAAATTATCAGGGTTGTGGCACCTCAGGCAGAATTTATTCTCGCGCTCGAAGACCGAGTCTGCTTCAAGGTGGGTCACGAAATGATACCCATGGCAGGCATAGCAGGGGATGGTTATACCTTTGCCCCCGGCTTTTTTATGCACACTGTTCTGGTAGGCTTCACCCTCCTCACTATGACACTCGTCGCAATTAACCATGGCCAGTGATGTCGGGTGCGGGACGTCATCGTCCCAGTTCAGCTCCTCAATATCGGAATGACAGTCAACGCAGGTGATGCCGTTGACGTTGTGCACGGAATATTTGAACTTGCTGTAATCGAGAAAGAGATCTTCTTTCATGCCTTCAGACTCACTCCGTTCAAGTGAGTCATCACTGTGACACTCCATGCATTCATCATTCTCAATGGCATACCCTACTGTCGGCAGGATGCAGAAAATTAAGAGAGCGACAAAAACACCACCTGTAAACTTAGCCTTTTTTCTCATGGTGCTGAAGACCTCCAGTATTTTTTTATATTCTTGTGCATCTCATGTGTCACGGATCTGCAGAACTTTTGGCTAACAAAAACAGGTTCACAAAAAAACTTATGCCATCTTCGCACAAGAGGGATTTCAGCAAAATGACATATAAAACCGGTG
>JAWVYE010000418.1:0-2367 GCA_033722905.1 Desulfobulbales bacterium | reverse complement strand
GGCAGTCTTGCATCAATGTCCAGGGAAGAGGCCAAGGCCAGGGTCAAAGAACTTGGCGCCAAAGTGGCCTCACAGGTCAGCAGCAAGGTGACCCATGTGGTTGCTGGTGAAAAACCGGGAAGCAAGTTGACAAAGGTCCGGGAACTTGGCTTGAACATTTTGACGGAAGATGACTTTGCAGACCTCCTGGCAGGCAACAAGGCCCCAGGTAAAAACAGGCAGCTTACGATGTTTTAGCCAATAAATAAGTTTTTATTTCAAGTGCTTGTACTCATTACCAGTGAGGGAAAATCATGTCTGGAACACATAGGGTTCATGTAATTGTAACAGGAAGGGTCCAGGGTGTATTCTTTCGAGCTTTCACCAGGGATGAAGCGGTCAGGCTTGGACTTTCCGGATGGGTGAGGAACCTGCCGAATGGTGCGGTTGAGGCCACTGTTGAAGGTGAAAAAGCAGCCGTGCAAAAAATGCTGCTCTGGTTTCAACACGGTTCGCCGAATTCGATTGTCGAAAACGTTGCAACCACAACAGAAGAGCCTGTCGGCGCCACCGGTGACTTTGAAATACGCTACTGACAGAAAACCACAGGCGCTCAGAGGATTTTGCCAGCCATGTTGTCTCTGTATCCTGCCTGGATTGCCATTATTCCCAGAGTAATATTGCTGTCCATTTTATAACTATTTACGGTTACACCTCCGAAGAGGCAATGATTGCCACAGGATGTATTACAGATGTTGACAATACATCACTACTGCTTTATAGAAAAAGCGAATTATTCAAAAAGGAGGATTTCTCATACAATGGGTTATTCCGATACATCCAAAATCAAGATAAAAAAAACAAGATCAAAAGTGATAACCTTTCCAAGCACTCAGCGCATAACCTGTCCGGAATGCGGCAATAACAAGGAATTTCTCGAGGTGTCGGAAGGAGTTATCCTTACCACACGTTTTATCCAGAACAGTGACGGCAGTTTCAGCCAGGAACTTGATGACTCCCAGGTCCTGGGCCAGGTACAATTTTACTGTGGCGATTGCGGCGCCGATCTCACTCGCTTTCATAAACGGTTCCTGGAAATGCTCTTCTAGTTTTTGTAACATAGCTTTTACAGACTTCTATCCATGTGCAGGAGAACGCCGGCTTGAGCCCTGATAATTTTGTCATTCGAGACAATTCCACCCTGAGGGCTCAGTATAATTCTCTGGGGCAGGGGGATATTATCATTGGGCGTGTACGGTTGCGAGAGTCGGAAGAGCCATTGCTCCTTGACCTGATGGCCCGGGGAGTCAGGCTGATTCCCTCCGGTCTTTCCCAGCTTGCCAGCCGTTCAAAAGCATTGCAGGCAGCCATATTTTCTCACTATATGCTGCCCATGACCCGCACAATTCATGCCCACCATGACCTGATCGAGGCGATCTCAGACTATGAGAAAAACGGCATCACTGCCGTGGTCACCAAACTTGACCGGAGGAATGCAGGTATGGGTGTGCATCTCTGGCGGTCCGCAGAAGAGGTTTTTACCCACACCTCCCTGGGCACTATCCCTCTTCCTTTTGTCCTGCAGCCCTTCATGCCCGGGTGCCATGACATCCGGGTTATTTTTCTGGATGACTATAATGAGGCTTACAGGCGCCACAATCCCCATAATTTCCGCAACAACCTGCACCATGGAGGAAAAAGTGAACCCTGCCGTCTTTCAGAAGAGCAGTTAAAACTCTGCAGGCAGGTAATGGCTCGAGGGCAATTTCCCTATGGACACATCGATATTATGACAACTAGGGAAGGGAAATCCTATCTCGGGGAAATAAACCTGCGGGGCGGTATACGGGGGGCGCAAATAACGCCGGCGGCATACCAGGCAAGGATTGAAGCTATTCACCAGAAGCTGCTGAATAACTGTTGAAAATAATTACATCTGCAGGACCAATAAAAAAAGGGAGAAGTTTTTGCCTTCTCCCTTTTTTTACATATCTCTATATTTCGTTAATTATACACAACCGGTCGGTTTTGGCAGACCAGCCATTTTGCAGGCTCCCTTGCCTGGTCCGGACGGGAAGAGTTCATAAATTCTCTTCAGCGGAAAGCCGGTGGTTTTAGAGAGAATACGAACCATGGGCGCGATACCGTTTTTCTTGTAGTATTCCTGCAGGGCATCAATTACTTTCTGATGCTCATCGGTCATTTCGCTGATGCCTTCAATTCCCTTAACATAATCAACCCAATTCTCATCCCAGTCTTCCATGCCTTTGGCCAGGAAGCCGTCTTCGTCTACTTCGTAAGTTTTGTCATTATGCTCAATACTTGCCATCTCAGTTTTCCTCCTTGGTTTTTGTCTTGGTTTCTGCCTAATATATTATTGTCTGTTCC
>JAWVYE010000417.1:0-2370 GCA_033722905.1 Desulfobulbales bacterium | reverse complement strand
CTGGCGGCTTGACGAGGTGGTAAATAAAATCAGAGGCCCCAAGGGTACCCTGGTGCGGCTTGAGATCATCCCGGCGGATGTATCAGACGTGGACCAGACAAAAACGATCCATATCGTCAGGGACAAGGTCAAGCTCGAGGAACAGGCAGCCAAGAAAGAGATTATTGAGGTTAAGCGGGATATCAAAACCTACAGGATCGGCATTATTGATATCCCGACATTTTACGCTGACTTCAAGGGCATGCATAGCGGCAATCCTGACTACAAGAGCACGACAAAGGATGTGGAGAAACTGCTTTTGGAGCTTAAGAAGGACAAGGTAGACGGAATTGTCATTGATCTGCGGGATAATGGCGGCGGCTCACTCCAGGAGGCAAATACCTTGACCGGGCTTTTTATTGGCCTGGGGCCATCTGTTCAGGTCAAGAATTCAAAGGGGCATATTAACGTAATAAGGGACCAGGATCCGCAGTTAATCTATCCGGGGCCGCTGGTTGTTCTTGTGAACCGCATGAGTGCATCAGCTTCTGAGATTTTTGCCGGCGCTATTCAGGATTATAACAGGGGTGTTGTTCTCGGAGAACAGACTTTCGGCAAGGGCACGGTCCAGTCACTGTTCCCGCTATCCAAGGGGCAGTTGAAAGTGACCACTGCAAAATATTACCGCATATCGGGCAAGAGCACCCAACATAAAGGCATAATACCTGACCTGCAGTACCCCAGCCTGTACAACATTGAAAAGATAGGTGAGAGTACCCTGCCAAATGCTCTGGCCTGGGATAAAATCAACTCCATTCCTTACCAGACCTACTATGATATTGAAGATGTCAAGCCGGCCCTAAAGGATTTGCACAATGCCCGTAACAGGATGAGCCTCGATTACCAGTATTTTCTGGACAGGAGACAGCGTAATGTTGAAATGGCAAACAGGAAGGAAATTTCTCTTTCTGAACTGACAAGGAAAAAGGAGCGGCAGGAATCGGACCAGTGGCGCCTTGATCTTGAAAATACCCTGCGGCTCGGCAAGGGCGAACCTCTCCTGGAAAAGCTCTCCGACCTGGAGGAAGACGAAATTGCGGCCCATCAGGACTCCGGCGTAAATACCGAAGATCCCCTGTTGATTGAGGCAGGGGAAGTCATCATCGATTTTATCAGGCTGCTGCAGCGGAAAGTCGCCTATAACTGAAACCGCAAACCATAATTGCTATCTGTCCTGGGTAGCTGTTCAGGGTAACTTTTTATTATTTGTTCTGCAGCTGCATGGCTTTGGCCATTTCCCGCTGAGCCTCCTGCAGCATACCTTTGCTGCTGTAAGCAATACCAAGATTATAATGACTCTCCGCATGGTCCGGGTCAAGGTTTATGGCTAATCGAAGCAGGCTGATGGATTCGTCCGTTTTGCCGAGTTGAAAGCTGCTGACAGCCCAATTGTTAAATAGATCCACTGTTTCATAGCCCATAGCAGCAGCCTGCCGGTAGCTGTCGTATGCCTCCCGATGCTTGCCCATACCGGCATAAATAATGCCCAGGCTTGTTAAGGAGTCAGGGCGCTCTGGGTTAAGCTGCAATGCCCGCCTGGTTTGTGCAAGGGCCCCGGGCATGTTGTGCAGACTGCGATAGACGATTCCCAGATTATGGTGAGCAGAGGCAAGTTTGCGCTGCATATGATCTGAACTGTAATTGGGGTCCGTGTCGTTCCGGCCGATTTTAATAGCCATGAGCAGGTACTTTTCCGCTTTCTCAAACATCCCGGCCTTGCTGTATGCAGTACCGAGATTTTTGTAGGCCCGCATGGAGCCGGGTGCCTTCTTGACAACATCGGTCCAGATGGAGATTTCATTTTGCCAGACGCTATTGCGCTGCCAGGTAAAGACGGAGAAAAGAACTGCAATGATAACCAGGGCCAGCCTGGCCCTGTGCGGCTTGGCTCCGCTAAGCCGGTAGAACCAGGCGGCCGCAGCCAGGATGATGAACATGGCGGGCATGTACATGCGGTGTTCGAAGATGAGCTCCAGGGGGATAACAGTAGACTCGACCAGCAGGCTGCCGAAAAACCAGAAAACGGCAAAAGCGGCGAGCCTGTCTCGCCGGAAGAGAAAAAACCCGAGCCCGGTGAGGCCGGCCAGGCCCATGACGGCGGCCAGGGTCTGGAGCGGCGCCAGCAGGCCTGTGGAGAGCTGGAAGTCATAGGCCAGGTTGAGCCTGGACGGTAGGGGCAGTATCAGCAGGGAGAGGTAGTGGAAAATGATCCTGGTCTGGGTCAGCAGCCTCTGGTCCAGGGTGAAATCCCGACCGTCGTAGCCGGCCAGCACCCTGTCAACAGGGTTGCTGCCCAGGAAGAGAACGCAGATAAGAATGAAGACAAGGAGG
>JAWVYE010000416.1:0-2374 GCA_033722905.1 Desulfobulbales bacterium | reverse complement strand
TTTTTCCATATTAATCCTGAATATCCTGCCCTGTGTCATTATCCGGTCACATATCCCTACCATTACTGAAACGTATGTTCACCCGGAAAGTAAAAGGAGGTCAGGAAGGTAAATATCATTGCCAGGAAACAGACAACACCCAGCAGTGATGTAAAGTACCACATAGACTTTTTGTTGGCGTATAACCTGGTGTGCAGATATGTGGCAAAGACCGCCCACATCATCAGGGAACTGCAGATTTTCGGGTCCCACCACCAGTTCGGCCCCCAGGCCTTGAGGGCCCAGGGATAGCCCAGCAGCATACCCAGGGTGAGCATGAAAAAACCGAGCTTTGCATACTCGTAGCCAATCCTTTCCACCAGGATGTCCCTTTTGATCATCATAAAGACGGAAGTTATAAAAATTATGGTAATGGCGCCGTAGGAGATAAAAAGCATGGGCGGATGAAACCACATGTACTCGGCGTTGTAATAAAAAATCATTTTCGGATAAAGCCGCATGAAATATCCCGCTTTTGCCATAAGCGACTGGGCACTTTCAAACCAGGGGCCGATTTCAGTAAAAAATTTCTCCAGAGGGGAAGTGAAAGGGTCCACCCGGAAATATAGGATTGCCACCTGGACGGAGAGAAACAAGTGGAGCAGAGCGCGAAACCTGTGATTCTGCAGCTGGAAATGCACCCTCAGGGCCATAAGGCCATAACACATGAACCAGAAATAGTATTTCTCATTTTCAATCCAGAGAGGTATCTTGTAGCGGGGTGGAGCACCGGCATCATAGAGCTGCATGCCGTAATCACTGTTTCTGTTCGCTGCTTCAAGCTGCCGGTTAACCCAGGCGATGAGATTCTCGGGCAGTTCAAGGGGCAGTTTCAGGTATATCTGGTAGTGAAACCAGCAAATCCACAGAAACCCGGCAACAAAAACAATATTTATCGCCGCAAGTACTGTGGTCGACGACCTCTGGAACACCGGTTTCGGACTGGCGAGATTCAAGGCTGCTGCAAGCAGCATTGCACCTGCCAGGATGAGCAGAACCGTCATACATACATAGCCGACCTGTGAAAAAATATGAATGGGCAGAATGCCCTTGAGTCCTGTTTCCATTGAAGTGTTTTCTGAAGAACAATAGGATATTTTTTATTTGAAAGCTGTAAGGCAAAATTTTTATTTCTGAGAAAAAAATCTCATCTTCGGGTCCAGTATATGTAAAGCGATTAATTTTACTATTCAAGTATTTTTGTTATTATAAATATAACAGCATCAGGTTCCCGGGATTCTCATCAATTCTTACTGAAACAAAGTGGACACGGCATGAAATGCTACAATCATCCTGAAAGTGAAGCTGTGGCCGTTTGCCTGGCCTGCGGCAAGGGAGTCTGCCGGCAATGTGTATTTGCATCTGAAAACGCTGTAAGCTGCCGGGAAAAATGCAGCGCCGTCCTCAGCAGCCGGGATGAGCTGCAGGCCAGACAGGCTGCCCATTTAAAAAATGTCAAACGCATGAACCTGCTGGGCTCATTATTCTCCCTGGGCATGGGGGCCCTCTTCATTTATTTTTCCTACCAGGGTTTCGGGCTTGTCTATGATTTTGTTTTTCTTCTGGGAGCCGGTTTTGCTGTCTACGGGATAGTGGCGCTGTGTGTGAATATGTTTATATTTATTAAAGTAAAAATGAAAAAATAATTCAGGTCTGGAGGCAGAAATGAAAAAAAATGTTGGTGAATCCGATAGAATATTCCGCCTGGCGGCAGGTCTGGCCATAATCATTATCGGCTTGGTGGCTAAAAGCTGGTGGGGCCTTCTGGGACTCCCGTTTATTGCAACCGCGGCCATGGGGAACTGTCCGGCCTATACACCATTTGGCATTAATACCTGCAAGTTAGACAATAAACAGGTGCCCTCTGACTAAATCCACGGTTCTCGGCAGGCAACCTGCTGTAGAATCCTAATTGCCCCTGTTGCCCCCGGTTCGTTTCCCGGTTGCGGCTGTAATGCGTTCAATCTCTGCCAGTATGGCATCAAGCTTAACAAACCCCGCAAGCTCACGGCCATATTTCTGTAAATCAACCTGTGCTTTTGTACCCATACTGATTGCAGCCCTCATATTGTTATTTTCAGCATGAATCTTCATGCCGACCCCCCGTATCAACCCCTGCAGAGCTCTGCGCCTGTCTCCGGACGCGTTCTGCCAATCCTGCTCCAGAAGTTCATGCATTTCATAATACAGGTCAAAATCCCAGAAAACAGCGGCCTGCTGCAACTTCTGCCCGATTTTTTCCTGTTCTATCAGCCTGTAGACCTTTTCATATTTTTTCAGTCTTTCAATCACGTATTTTTGATATGCCGGCGGAAGAATCTGCTGAAGATGGAAT
>JAWVYE010000415.1:0-2379 GCA_033722905.1 Desulfobulbales bacterium | reverse complement strand
TGATGTTCTAGGCGGTATTGCAAATCTGCGCCATGACCTGGACAACCGGCCCTCATTTCATACCCGCTGGTTTTTAGAAGGTGTATGCGAGCTGCTGGCAAAAAAGTTTTCCCGGCTTGAGGCTCCTGATCTTTGGGGGCGCTTTCTTGCCAGGCGTAATGTTGATTCGGTTCTTGCCGATACTCAAATCAGGAAGACTATCTTCCGCTGGGCGCAGGAAAACAGGAACAGCCCGGCCCTGGAATCGAACCTCTATGGTGCGGCCATGCTCATTTTGATCAGATGGTCAGAAGAAATAAGTGTCCGGGAGCTACTGGCCCTGATCCAGCGGCAGGACAAGCCCCTTGTCGGTGCTGATTTGCTGACAATGATGGAGACCAGCACCGGCCTGTCCAGTGAAAACATCCTTGACCAGGGACATCAGCTCGGCAGAAGGCTGCTGCCCCTTGCCCTCCAAGCTACACCTTATCTCTCCAGCCGGATGTAAAAAAATGAGTTGACCCGAAATTTTACAGGTCAACTCATTTCTGCATAGCCAGATATTACAGTTTGGATGGTTAACGCGGACTCACTCCCAATGCCTCAAGGGTGCTCAGGGTCAGGTACTTGCTGACCAGCAGCCCGTTTTTCCTCTGAAAGTCATTGACTGCCGTCATGGTCCTGCTGCCGATGACCCCATCAACGGGGCCCGGATCAAAACCCTTGTTTTTCAGGGCCAGCTGAATGTCTGAAATCCGGGAGCGCGTCATGTTGGTCTCGCAGAGAATAGGCCGCCATTCCATGTGACCGGGCTCAAGTACCTGCTGCTTGGTAACAGTCTTGTATTCGGCAGGGATCTTGATGCGTTTTTCCTCGGCCGGCCGCACAAGTTTTGTCACCTCGATAGTCCCGTATTTAGCCGGGATATCAACCGTCCTTGTGGTCGGCGGCTTGGTCATTACCCTTCTTTCAACAGTTTCGTACCGGGCCGGGATTTCTATTGTTTTTGTGGTTGCAGGGCTTTTGAGCACCCGCCTGGTCACGGTCCTGTACTCTGCCGGGATCTCAACCAGGCACATGATCTCACCGGTGGCTTCGTCGATCTTCTGAATGGGGCCGGTCCCTTTCTTCCAGGCTATGTGGGCCGGCTTTACCAGAATTTTTTCTGTTTCCGTGGCATAAACAGGCTCCACGTCAACAATTTTTTTCTTGGCCGGCTGGACCAGAACTTTTTCCGTGACCATGGAATACTGAGCCGGAACGGTCTCCAGCCGCTGCGATGCCTCCTCGATTACGACCCGCTCCTTGACGGTTTCATACTGGGCCGGTATGACCTCAATTCTTTCTGAGGCTTCCTTTACCAGAACCTTTTCCGTCACTTGCTGCATCTTGTGGGGCACAAAAACTCTGGCATAACATTCACCCAGTTTGGCATTGGGCGGGAAAAGGTCATCTCCTGCCGCTGTTCTGGCCGCCTTGTAAGGCTGAGTTTGCATTGCCGCTCTGGCCTTGTCGAGCGCCTTCTCCTTTTCGGCCAGCTGCAGCTGCTGCAGGCGGACCTCCTTTTGCTGATTTTCCAGCATGGTCTGCTGGTCAGCAAGATTTTTTTCGCGGGCCTGGATATCGGCAAGTTCCGGTGCCATATCCACGCCGCTGGCCATTTGTGCTTCTTTGGTGCCGCAGGCGGCCAGTAATATAGCTGCAAGCAGCACCGCCACTAGACTCAAAACATTCTTACCATTCATCTTATCCTCCTTCCAGTGCGGGTTTATATTGTCGCAGTCCATAGGAGCGACTACGCAGAAGCCGGGTCAAAATCAATAATATTTAGGCAGGTATGTTTATCTTTATCCCACAGGGACAAGGAGCCAGGCGCCTGAATACAAATAGTTGCATTATAGTTAAACTTTATAATTATACCTTTATGGCTTGTCAATATTTTAGTCAAAACCGCAAAACCGGGACAGATCTATTTTTTCATTTTTATCACAAGTTAAAAACATGCCCCGGGACTCTTTTAACTTGCCCCTGTCTTTTTTGACCCCTTTTGCATTGCCCTCTTTTTGCCGACAATTTTTAGATAATAACAAATACCCGTGAGATAATTCTATTGACAATTCCGGGTAATTTCTTTTATAGATTCAATCATAAACATTTGTTCAAGATATTGGGTCATTTTTGATTATGTTAATCTCTGATCAGGAGGAAACTCCCATGAAAGACCTATTTCTTAAATTGCCTCTTTAAGGCCTCCGGAGGGTTCTCCCTCGGAGGCTTTTTGCGTTTTTACCACGGCAATTCTCTGGTGTCAGCGCATCACACACACCGGCTGTGTTGCTTGTGCAGATGAAGATGTCAATTCAGCAGGCAGATACCATGCCTGACTCATACCGTAAGTAT
>JAWVYE010000414.1:0-2380 GCA_033722905.1 Desulfobulbales bacterium | reverse complement strand
CTGGGCCAGGATAGATGTCCGTATATCTGTCATCAGGTCGACATCTTCAGCCTGCATGCGATAGAATAATTTATTAGGCTCTGCTTTTTTTTCCGGTTCAGACAACTTTCATGGCTCCGCTTTAAACGTTTAACTGGCCTCTTTTCAGGGCCTCGAGAACTGATGTCTTCGGGCCGTCAGCAACGACAGTACCATTATCAATAACAATCAGGCGATCCACCATTTCAAGCAGTGAGGCTCTGTGGGTTATTAATATAACGGTCTTGGCTGCAATGATTTTGGCAAGATTATCCCGCAGCAGGATTTCCGTCCGGTTATCCATATTGCTGGTCGGTTCATCCAGGACAAGCACCTGAGGGTCCAGCAGCATGGCCCGGGCCAATGCCACACATTGCCTTTGACCTCCCGAAAGTCCCCGGCCAAGTTCACCTACTTCCATGTCAAACCCCATGGAATGTTTTTTGACAAATTCGTTCACGCCGGTGACCTCGGCAGCCCGGATGATTTTGTTATCGTCGATATCATGGGTACCCATGGTAATATTTTCCCGGATAGTCCCGCGGAAAAGTGTAATGTCCTGGGAAACATAGCCGATACTGTGGCGCAGGTCAGCCGGATCGATCTGCCGTATATCCGTACCGTCCATACTCACCATACCGCTTTGCGGTTCATAAAGACCTAAAATGAGCTTGCCCAGGGTTGTTTTACCGGACCCGATGGGGCCGATGATACCTATCTTCTCGCCTGGATTTATTTTCAGGGAAATATTGTTCAGGATCTTAACCGTCTGGTTCGGATAGGCAAATGTAAGGTTTTTTAGTTCAATGGCACCCTCGATCTGGGCTCTGTGCAAAAACGTCTTGCCCTCCGGTCGTTCCACCGGAAGCTCCATGATCTGATTAAGTGTTTTTAAGGCTGCCCTGGCCCGGTGATACCTGGTGGCAAGGCCCACAACCTGTGACATGGGAGCAATGGCCTGGCGGGAAAGGATAACCAGTGCTATCAAGCCCCCTTGCGACAGATCGCCGTTAGAGATCATATAAACTCCGATAATTACAACACCAACCACCGACATACTCTGGACGAAAAAAGAAAAATGATTCACCGAAGAAGAAAGGAACCTTGAGCGGGCGCTCCATTTTGCAATATAGCTGACCGCCTCTTCCCAGGCTCTCTGGATCTGACTTTCGGCGCCCAGCATCTTAATGGTCTCCAGCCCGGTTAATCCTTCAACAAGAATTGCATTTTTCTGTGATGAGGCCTGAAAAGACTGCTCAACCGCTTTCTGCAGAGGGATCTGGATGAAAAAAGCATAGGTCAGCAGCAGAATGATTGAAAGCACCTGCACCAGAACAATTATGCCGCCCAGATACCAGATGACTACAAGAGCCAGAATCACGAAAGGCATATCAATCAATGCCGTTATGGAGAAAGAGGTGATAAAATCACGGATCGACTCAAATTCCTGCAGGTTTTTGGAAAATGAGCCTATGGACTGGGGCCGCACCTCCATGCGCAATCCCAGCACCTTTTGAAAAAGGGCTGAAGATATTTTCAGGTTGGCCTTTTTGCCCGCCTCATCGACAAAGTATCCACGCAGACCTCTCATGATAACGGCAAAAACATATATGACACTGATCCCTATGGCCAGCACCCAAAGGGTTTCAAAGGCTGAATTGGGGATGACCCGGTCATAGACATTCAATACGAAAAAGGGACTGGCGAGACCAAATACATTTATTAAAAAAGAGGCAATGAAAACATCCCGGTAAATGCGCCAGGACTCAAAGATCGTCCCCCAGAACCAGCCTCTCTTGGAACCTGTCTGGCTGATTTCATCAACCGTCTGGCGATGCATACGGAATTTCGGCCGCACAAATATCCCGTACCCTGTATACAATTCCTCCAGATCCTGTCTTGTAACCGTCTTTTCACCCATCCCTGTTTCCGGCAGCAGTATCCGCAACTGTTGCCCCTGGTTTTCAATGGCCACAAGGATGCAGGCCCTGCGGTCCTTCAGGAGCAGAGCCACCGGCAGCTGCAGCTCGGTAATTCTGTTTAAAGAACGATGGAGAACACGGGATGAGAGACCGGCGCGGTCCGCCGCCCGGTGAAAAAGTTCAACGGTCAGGCGGTTATGGACTAAAGGCAGACCGGAGATGATGCCTGTCCTGGTAACAGGGCGGTCATGCAGCTTGGCAAGCTGCATGAGGCAATCCAGAAGCGGATCATCACGAGTATCTGTATCCCCTCCGACGTTCCAGTCATCAGGAGAAGTATTGCTATTTTTTTCCGGCATTGATTTGTTACAATGATTCAGGGGATAGGGGGTATGTGAAACCGTTAATAGAAATTTAAATTAAACGCAATCAACCACTTT
>JAWVYE010000413.1:0-2391 GCA_033722905.1 Desulfobulbales bacterium | reverse complement strand
TGATAAAGGCAAAGAGTGATATCATGTTTATGGACACGTCAAAGCCCGGCATCAGAAGCAGGGCGCCGAAGAATGAGATGGGAATACCGAGCATAACCCACAGGGCCAGGCGGATCTGCAGAAACATGCTGAGAATAATGAGAACCATGATAAGCCCGAGAACAGCATTTTTTAAAAGCAGTTTCAGACGGCTGTCAAAGAGTTCCGAGGTGTCGTTCCAGACATCGACCTGAATTGTGTCCGGCAGCATCTGTCTCTTTTCAAGCATGTAATCATGGACAACATCAGATATTATTGTCGGCTTTTCCTTGCCGACTCTGAACACCGAAACCATGGCCGCCGGCAGGCCGTTGAAACGGGCGTACTGATCTGTTTCCTCAAAGCTGTCACGGATAGTGGCTATATCGCCCAGCTTCACTTCGCTGCCGTCCGCATTTACCAGGACGACAATATCAGCGTATTCAGCTCCCTTATAGCGACGCTCCTTTGTCCGCAGCAGGATCTCACCCCCGGACGCCTTGACCGAACCGGCCGGCAGATCAAGCGAGGCCTGGCGTACACGCGTGGCCACCTGGTTCAGGGTCAGGTTATAGCGCTGCAGGTTTTCCTCTGCGATCTCAATTGATATCTCATAGGGACGGACCCCTCCCAGCTCAGCCTGGGTAATTTCGTCCATGGCCAGCAGTTCATCCCGCATGGCCTCGGCCTGCTCCCGCAGAGAACGTTCAGGAACATTGCCGTAAACAACCAGGGAGGCGACCTCGCGCCGGTTCAAGACCTTGTTGATCACCGGCTTCTCGGCCTCTTCAGGAAAGGTGATTATCCTGTCCACCTCACTTTTTATTTCCTGCAGGATTATATTGGCATCCTCCCCATCCCTGATAACCGCCGTCACCACCCCGTATCCTTCGGCAGCGGCCGAGGTGATCTCCTTGATGCCGTCTATGGCACTGATGTTTTCCTCGACCTTGAGAACAATACCCTCTTCAACCTCGTCAGGCCCCGCGCCCGGATAGGCAACCGACACCTGGATCCTGTCCAGGTTAATCTCGGGAAACACCTCCTGCTTGATGGTATATCCCAGGGCCAGGCCGCCGATTATGAACAGCATCATCAGCAGGTTGGCGGCCACATGGTTATGGGCCATCCATTTAATTGCCTGTTTCACTTGGAATCTCCTGTCCCGGCCGGACGCAGCTTCATACCTTCGACGCCGCCCGGCAAGGCGGTCAATATGACCCGGGCACCATGCTCCAGGCTCCCCGCCAGCAATACCGTCTCCTTCTGCTGCCTGATAATCTCAACATCCACTACCTTTAACTTCTGCTCACTGTCCATGACCCATACCGTGGAATCCTGGCGCAGGGCTCCCCGGGGTATCTCCACCACATCCGGCAGAGTTTCACCTGCTAATACAACCTCAACGAACATGCCCAGCTCCAGGTTAAACTTCTGTGCCTGCTCTTCTTTCCGCAACCTGTAAGGATCTTCAACCCGTACCACCACCTGGGCCATTCTGCTTTTCATATCCACCTCGCCAAGGGAACGCACCAGTAATCCCTGCCATTGATAAAGTTTGGCTCCCACTTCAAGTTGAACTGTGGCAGGGGAACCCTCAGCAGAATTTTTCCCCCTGGGGATATTCAGCCACCTCAGGTCATCCAGCGGCAGGGGCACGAAGATTTCCACGGCATCGACGCTCGCTATCTTCGCGACATTATTGCCCGCCCTGACATACTTTCCTATGCCGACCTCCTCGGAGCGCACCATGCAGTTAAAGGGCGCTGTAATCCTCGTGCGCTGCAGGTCAAGCTCCGCCTGCTTGAGGGCGGCAGCAGCCGCGGTCCTGTTTGCCTTGGCATCTTCATACTGGGGTTTATATACTATCAGCGGGTTTGGCTCCGTCTCGTTCTCCAGTTTCAATTTCTCCCATTCCTGCCGGGCCACCGCGGCTTTGCTCTCGATAACAGTGATCTCGTTTTCCGCCCGTATCAGAGCCGCCCTGGCCCGTTCAACCGCCAGTTCGTAGTCGATTGACTCCACAGCAAAAAGCAGCTCGCCTTGGCGGAAAAAGGCCCCTGCCGTGAATCCCGGCGCCACCTTGTTGATAACGCCGCTCACCTGCAGGGTGATGGTCACTTCCTGTTCAGGCTGTACCGTACCATTACCGAAAACCTGAATCCGCCTGTCCTGTTTTTCAGCCCTGATCACCTTGACCAGGGCGCCGGGATTTTCCCGCACCTGCCTTTGCGGCACGGGCCGGTTAAGTATCAACATCCGCATGGCAAAAACACCCAGCGCCAGCACCAGTATCGGCAGGATTATCTTGACAGCCTTTTGTTTCGCACCCATCTTCTTTTCCTTTAAATCCACAGTCCGTCAGGCATAAAT
>JAWVYE010000412.1:0-2394 GCA_033722905.1 Desulfobulbales bacterium | reverse complement strand
GCCTTTTGCGTGAAATATAGTCGCACTATACTTTTGAATCGTGCTTTCCCACCAGCGGCAATCATAGTTTGGCAAGCCCCGTCTCCAGGTCGTTTCGCAAATCGTCAATATCCTCAATCCCAGCAGACAGCCGAATCATGGTATGACGGACCCCTATGTCACTGAGCACCTCATCCGGATATTCGCAGAAGATAGTAGAAGCCGGATGCAGGATCAGTGTCTTGTTGTCATTTACATTTGTGGCCCTTTTTATAAGTTTCAGGGCGTCCATCAGTTTGAAACAGCTATCTTTGTCATGCAGATCAAAGGTCAGTATGCCGCCATAGCGGCTGCGGAACTGTTTTTTTGCATTTTCGTGATAGACTGAATCGGGCAGACCGGGGTAGTGAACCGAAGCAACCTTGTCATGCTGCTGGAGAAATTCCGCCAGTTCCAGGGCATTGCTGCAACTCCGGTCAATCCGCAGGCTCATGGTTTCAAGGCCGAGGCTCTGCAGGTACGCATGATGCGGCGCAAGGCAAGCTCCGACATTGCGGTATATTTCCCGGCGCAAAGCCCCAAGCATGGCCAGAGGCCCCATTTTTACCGCCCACTCTTTTAAACGGGGGGAATTGCGCCAGTCATAGTTGCCGTTATCAATAATAACTCCGCCCAGGGATGTGGCGCCACCGGTTATATATTTGGTGCTGGACAAAACCTCCACATTGACGCCGAACTCTTTGGAACGGAAAAGATAGGGAGTGGTTACCGTGTTGTCCACAACCAGCGGAACTGATTTCTCTCTTGTTATGGCTGAAAGGGGCCTGAAATCAGCCACTTCAAGCTGGGGATTGGTAATGCTTTCCAGGAAAACCGCTCTGGTGTTATGGTCTATGGCCCTTGCAACCGTATCAGGATCCGACATGTCGGCATACCTGATATCAAGTCCCCAGGGTTTGAGGGTTTTTTCAAAAAGGGAGAGGGTGTTGCCGAACAGGTGTTTGCTGGTGACGATATTGGTGCCGGCCCCGGCCAGCGTTAAAATAACGTTGGCAATTGCAGCCATACCAGATGAAACAGCAACCGCAGCAGCTCCACCGCTTGCCAGCCGGATGCGCTGCTCAAAGTCCTCTACCGTGGGATTGGTAATCCGTGAGTACGTATGGGCGGGCTTCCTGCCGGCAAAGGCAAGATTGATATCTCTGGCGCTGTCAAATTCAAAGGCAACATTATCATAAACAGGCGCCCGGAGACTGCCGTGGACATCCCTTTTTAAAACCGCGCCGTGAATGGCTCTGGTGCTGAAACCAGTCACCGTGAACCTCCTCCCATGAAGTAGAGAAATTCAACATCATCGCCTGTTTTGAGGTAGGTGGTTGCATAGTCTGCCATTTCCACAAACTCCCCATTGAGCTGCACCGCGACCATTTCCGGCGACTCCACTTCCCGTATTGTCAGAAGTTCTGACAGGTTTACCTGTATATCCTGCAATTCGCTTGTTTCACCATTGACTTTTATCTGCATGCTGCCTCCCTTGTTTTTCCTTTGATGCCGAGCTGTTATGCCCTGATTTTTTAAACATTATTAAATTGATCAGTTTAGTCAACTTATAAAACCTGAATCACAAAATGTCAAGCGAAAAAATAAAATTATTCGTTTTTTTTATAAAATCTGGCGGGAGTGAAGGGGAGAGCAGGGTGATTTAATGACGGATATTCAGATGTTGTACATGACGTTTTCCCTGAGCTGCTGCTGCTTTGCAACTAGTTCTGCAAGGTTGACGGCAAGGGTTTCCTTGAGTTTTTCTTCAGCATCATGAAAAAGCTCTGCGATGACGCCGCTGTTTTCTTCTGACTTAGCCGCAAATTCTATATCGCCTTCAAGGGCAGTGACTATTTGCAGTACGGATATTTGCTGCGGTGATCTGGCAAGCTCATAGCCGCCGTTTTTTCCCCTGGTGCTTTTGATAATCCCTGCTTTTCCAAGGGTGTTGAATATCTGTTCCAGAAACTGGCGGGGAATATCACAACGCGAAGCGATGTCCTTGATCTGCAGAAGACCGGAGTTGTAGAATTCGGCAAGTGCAAGAAGTGCCGCGATGCCGTATCTGCTTTTATTACTAATGGTCAGCATGAACTTTCATATTGTACATATATTATTAACTATTCAGTTGCCGGCAGCGGAGCAGGCTAAGTCTGCGCTTATGTATTTACAAATATTTAGTATGAGGCCTGATGTCAATTTTTTATTTTTTTATAACTTTAACTTAACATATAGTATGAATCTGGTTTTATGAAAACAGGACAGAAAATTTAATTTTAGGCGTAGATATTTATAATGAGCCGTATTCATTCAATTTTTATTCTGGCTTTGTGCTGGACTGCCTGGTGTGCTCTGCACAGCTTTCTGCTCAGT
>JAWVYE010000411.1:0-2399 GCA_033722905.1 Desulfobulbales bacterium | reverse complement strand
TCCCGGCCGAAGTTTCTCTGGCGCCGACTGATGGCGCTCCGCAGTTTTAATGATGTTGTCGCGGCCTGGCACGGCCTTAAAAGCCTTTTCTGGCTGCAAAAGGAAAAAGACCTGTTCAGACGGAGTAATTAAATTTCTGAATCCATGTACTGTCGTATATGCCCCTGTTTAAAGTAATTACCCAGCCTGCAGCACCATGAAATAATGCCACTCTCATAAAAACCCTTGTGAAGGCTAAGCAAAAATTTTGATATACAAGGAGTCGTGTATTTTTTAAGTGAGGCTATATGTAAGATATGCCGAATGAAAAAAAATGCGCGACGACGCCGTAGGTCGAACTTTTTGCTTAGCCTTCAAAGTTGGAGGTATTCTTTAAGCAAGGCAGGATACCACCTGGGATTAAACAGTATGTTGGTCATGAAATAGCACTCATGGGTGCAGTGGCATCCTCTGCGGGCGATAAATGCAAGAATATTTTTTCCTCTTGCTGAATTGAGCAGGCGCTGCAGGTCATAGCCGCTCTCTCTTACATTGCCAAACTTCATGTGTGCGGCAAAATCCTCACAGGGATAAAGATCACCGGTTTCGGTCAACACCAGGTTCAGCTTGCCCGCGAAGCAGGGAGAAGTGCGCTTTGTATTTTGGGCCGCCTCATAGATCAGTCTTCGCTGGAGGATATCCTGGGCAGCTTTGAGTTTCGCTCCCCGGAAGCTATACACAGCAGCCACTCTTTTTTTCAGGTCCGCCTCGAGACGCGCAATGATTTTTTTGTATTTTCCCAGGTCAACCTGCTTCAGATCATCCCGGAGCACCTCGCCCCGGATAAGAGAGACGGTGTGGGTTTTAATGTGGGGAAGTTTCTGGACCAGGTCAATAACTTCGTCTACGGAGTCCTGGTTCGCCCGGCAAAATACGGTATTGATACCCAGTTCAAAATTGGCATACTTGACAACGAGCCGCCCCAGCGCTTCACAGGTTTTTAAGGTTTTCCGGTATGCTCCGGAAACCCCTCGCAGTTCATCATGAACAGCTTCAGGGCCGTCCAAAGAGAGCTTGACGACAATGGCGCTCTCAGGGCAGGCCTTGAGAATAGTTTCAACAGAACGGTAAATTGTATCTGTCAGCAGCCCGTTGGTGGGCAGCAGGATGATAGCCGGTCGATTTACCCTGTAAAAGAGTTTTGTAATTTCAACCAGGTCAGAGCGCAGAAAAATTTCACCGCCCGAAAATGCCAGCCAGAGAAGTGTTCCCAGGTGGGGGGATATTTTTTCTATTTCAGCCAGGGAAAGCTCATTTGCAGGTGTAATTGTTTCATCCTGCTGTGAAATATAAAAACAGAAGGGACATTTAGCATTACACCTGCGGGTCAGGAAAAAAGTAAACTGGATCGGGCGGTTTTTCCAGACGATCGATCCAAGGTGCCGGAAGGGGGAAAAAGTCATGGTCGCAACCCGAAATGCTGACTGTAAATGCCGCTGCATGCGCCGATGCCCACAGCGAAGGGATAGACTAATGTATAATACAGCAGGGCAAAAGTTGCAAAAAGGGTTCCGCCGGTTTCATGAAATGCCCTGATAAGCTGCCGGTTCAAATACAGGTTAACACCGAGCAGCAGGAGAACGGCAAAGACAAAAGCCCAGTTTTTGAACCAGAGACCAATGACAATAAGAACAAGATTAATAAAACATGACATCACATTAAACTTAAATTCCTGGGAAGCGGTTCCTGAATCGGCAAGCAGGTCCCTGTTTTTCAGGGAATAGATAGACCAGTATTTTGATTTTCTGATACCGTTGCGCATGGACTTCACCAGGTTGAAGTTAAAGATATGCTGCACCAGAATATTTTCATTCATGCGCAGCCGGTAACCCTTTTCTTTCAAACGGTGACTGAACTCCACATCCTCCAGTATGGGCATAAAGTGTTCATCAAAGCCGCCCAGTTTTTTAAACAGGTCTGCCCCGATCACCATGGCATGGGTGGCAATATAATCCGGGTTCTGTAGATTTTTTGTTTCGGAGTAATGGATGAAAACAGACTGGAAAACTGAGAAGAAACCCTGGTCATACGGCAGTTGGGTGTAGGTGCCGCCGATGATGACTTCCGGCCCCTCCTGCAGGTGCGCAGCTGCAGCGGCTGCAATGGTGTCCGGTTGTAAAAGGCAGTCTGAGTCAATAAAAAAAAGATCTTCCCCCCTGCTGTGTTCTGCCCCCGTGTTTCTAGTTTTAGAGGCACCGGCGTGTTTGTTTAAACGAATGAGCCGGCAGGGATATTTTTCAATAATGGCTGTGGAATTGTCTGAAGAAAAATCATCAACAACTATTACTTCAAAGTCCGTATACCTTGATTTAAATGCAGCATCCAGGCAGCGGCCAATGGTTTCCGCACCGTTGTAATTG
>JAWVYE010000410.1:0-2399 GCA_033722905.1 Desulfobulbales bacterium | reverse complement strand
TTTTATGCGATACAAAACTAAAATTCTAAAATATACTATTTGCATTTACTTATAAATCTCTCCATACGAGGCCATACATGACCCTACACGACAAATCCCTAGATGAACTGTGCATCGACACTATCCGTTTTCTTTCTATTGACGCTGTCCAACAGGCAAACTCAGGACATCCGGGCATGCCCATGGGGGCAGCTCCCATGGCATATGTCCTCTGGACAAAATTCATGCGCCATAGTCCCAGGAATCCCGGCTGGCCTGACAGGGATCGTTTTGTTCTGTCCGCCGGACACGGTTCAATGCTTTTATACAGCCTGCTCCATTTATGTGGCTACGATTTATCCCTGGATGAACTGAAAAACTTTCGCCAGTGGCAGAGTAAAACACCGGGGCACCCAGAATTCGGTGATACGCCCGGAGTTGAAACAACCACCGGTCCTCTGGGTCAGGGTTTTGCCACCGGTGTCGGTATGGCCATTGCCGAACGCCATCTTGCTGCAAATTACAACAAACCGGGCTATGAAATTATTGATCATTACACATACGGTATTGTGAGTGATGGCGACCTTATGGAAGGAATCTCGCACGAGGCGGCGTCCCTGGCCGGACACCTGAAATTGGGGAAGCTGATTTATCTTTATGATGACAACCATATATCTATTGAAGGCAAAACCGACATAGCTTTTACCGAAGACCGCCTGCAGCGTTTTGAGGCATATGGCTGGCATATCCAGCAGGTAGAGAACGGCAATGATCTCAACTACATTTCCCTGGCTTTGGAAAATGCACGCGAAGAAGACGCACGGCCCTCCCTTATCGCTGTCCGTACATCAATCGGATTCGGCAGCCCAAATCGCCAGGATACAGCCAAAGCCCACGGAGAACCCCTTGGTGATGAAGAAAGAAAACTGACAAAGGAGAACCTTGGCTGGCCACAGGAGCCGACTTTTTATATTCCGGAGGAGGCATTGAAGCACTTCAGAATGTCAATAGACAATGGACTTGAGCTTGAGCAATCATGGACTGAGTCTTTTAGAAATTACCTGCAGGCGCACCCGGAAAAAGGCGCCCGCCTTGAAAAACAGCTCAAAGGGGAACTTCCCCCGGATTGGGACCGGGATATCCCTGTTTTCCCTGCTGATCCTAAGGGCAAGGCCACGCGTGTTACTTCAGGAGTCGTCTTGAATTGCATTGCCAAAAATGTCCCGGCTTTGATGGGGGGCTCGGCCGACCTGGCGCCATCAAATAAGACAATGATAGACAATGATAAGAGCTTCCAGGCAGACTCTTATGACCAGCGGAATATTCACTTCGGTGTCCGTGAATTTTGCATGACAGCTGTTCTCAACGGTATGGCACTTCACGGTGGACTTATTCCTTACGGCGGCACCTTCCTGGTCTTCTCAGATTACATGCGCCCGGCCATCCGGCTTGCCGCGCTTATGCGGCAGCATGTCATCTATGTTCTGACCCATGACAGTATAGGACTTGGTGAGGATGGGCCGACCCATCAACCCATTGAACATCTCGCCTCCCTGCGGGTCATGCCCAACCTGACCGTTCTTCGTCCTGCAGATGCCAATGAAACAGCCGAGGCCTGGAAGTTTGCCCTGAAGAACAACAGAGGTCCAACCGTTCTTGCTCTCACCAGGCAGTCCCTGCCAACCCTTGACCGTTCTATTTTCGAACCGGCAGAATCATTGCACCGGGGCGCCTATATCCTCAAAGATGTTGCCGGCACACCCGATGCCCTGATCTTGGCAAGCGGCTCCGAGGTAACATTGGCCCTTGAAGCTGCAGAAAACCTTGCCCGCAATGATATTGGAGCAAGGGTGATCTCCATGCCGAGTTGGGAGCTCTTTGATGCCCAGTCCCAGGAATACAAGAACAGTGTTCTTCCTCCGGATATCAGGGCCAGGGTCGCCATTGAGGCAGGGGCCTCACAGGGATGGCATAAATATGTGGGAACCGGCGGCAAAATAATCGGGCTTGATCACTTTGGTGCATCTGCACCAATGAACGACCTGTTTAAAAACTTTGGCATAACCGCTGAATCGGTGACTCAGGCTGTTCATGATCTCATTAACAGATAAGACTGCTTATGATTATTGCACCGGGCTCAGAGCATGGGGGCTTTCTCCTCAAGGGAACTGTTGTTGCCGCCATGGAAAAACATCACCCCCATGAATAAATCTCCAGAAAATCGCCCCCAATGGCTGAATGATCTCCATGCCGTAATTTTTGAGGCGGAAACACCTGCCGGCAAATGGTTTGATATACTTCTTATTGTTAGTATTCTGTTATCCGTTCTTGCGGTCATGCTGGACAGTGTCAACAGCATCAATATCCGTTATGGCACTTTTCTGAGTGCAGTTGAGTGGTTCTTTACCATTGTTTTCAGC
>JAWVYE010000409.1:0-2414 GCA_033722905.1 Desulfobulbales bacterium | reverse complement strand
CTACACCTGTGTCGGGTGCCATGCCAAGAACACATCGGTCCAGATCGCTGATGTCGGCACACTTGACATACCGCAGGTCTTCTTTGATGACGCCCAGCCTGACTTGGCGGCAGGTAACTTTAAGCATGTGGTTACGAGTGACGCAAGCGGCCACAATGTGCACGGCTGGGGCCTTGGCGTTTTCGGGGTAGATCTTATTAGTCCTGATGTCTCCATTGCCGAGCCTCCGGGGTATTCCAGCGATATGGATCCATCGGGCAAGGATTTTGTCAATGATTATCCCTTCGGGTTTGGTTTCGGCGGCCAGGTGCTTTGCGCCGGTGCTTACGGCTGCCATGGCGACAGGACCGAAGAAAGCCAGACAATGGCTACATACGGTGCCCATCATGCCGATGACGGGGTCCTGCAGTTCGGGTCCATCGTCCAGGCAAGCCAGGGTCAGTCCCTCGGCACAAGTTACAGATTTTTAAGCGGTGTCAAGGGCGGCGAGGATGATGACTGGGAAGCTTCAGGTTCAGTAGGCCCAACTGATCATAATGAATACTTTGGCGCTGATGTTACCGTCAGGAACAGCCAATCTTCCGTTGAAACAATGAGTCAGTTCTGCGCCTCCTGTCACGGTATTTTCCACATGGCCGGTCAAGCGGACGGCACGGGTATTACGCCTGGTGCAGATCTCAACAGCCCCTGGATCAGGCACCCGACAGATTATCTGATCCCGGATGACAGCCCGTACAATAATTATACATCCTATATGCAATCAGGAAGCGGCGATGACCAGACGGTTCGAGTTGCAAGGATTACCATACCGAACAGCCCCAGTGACGATACCGGTATATCCGCCGGCGGTGCCCTTGGCGGTGGCCAGGGTGTTGTATTCTGCCTGTCATGCCATAAGGCCCATGCCAGCCAGTATCCGGATATGCTGCGCTTTTCCTATTCATTAATGGAAACTAACACTGTCGGCGCAGGAGTCGGAACCGGATGTTTCGCATGCCACAACGATAAGGACGGGCTATAGGAAGATTTCGGATCGGTGGAAGCATTGTTTGGTATGAAAAAACTCGGCACTCTAACAAGCTGTAAAGAGTTTCGAGTTTTTTGTTTAAAGGAAATTTGAAAGTTTGATCTATATATAAATGTTGTAAAGAGTAAAAGGCGTCACACCATAAATTTTGTTCAATGTGACAAAAAATGTCAATGTGACAATAATTGTCACCTGGGCCACGATAAATCTTCCAGCATAATTTTGAATGTAACATGCAACATTATGTTGATTGAGGCGCCAGTAAGGATAAGATGCTGTATCGTAAGAATTGAGGGAAAAAACGCAAGGTGGAATAATTCTTGCAAATTTAAAATGGAGCACATAAGAGTTTTTAGGTTGATTTTGGGTGGAAACTAACGATTTTAAAGGCAAAATAAAGGCTGAAAAGAAATAACTTCACATAATAAATGCTCTGTAGGGAAAATTTATATATGAACAAGGAGGGGGTTCAGGCATGAGGAAAACGAAACAAAATAAGGGGCTTCGTACAGTGGCTGCTGGTATTTTATGCAGTGTTCTACTGCTGGCATGGTTTCCGCTATCTGCTGCTGCGGTTGAGTATACACCCCTGGCAACTCTGAAAAAAGGATTGAGATATCCGGTTGATACCGCTGTTTCTGATTCAGGGAAGATTTATGTGCTGGATGGCATTACCAAGAAAATCCTGATCTATAACGGCAATTATTATTTAACCGGGTCCATAAGCTCTGTGGATAATCCTACGGCAGTTGCCGCTTCAGGGGATACCCTTCTTGTGGCTGATAACACGACCAAGCAAGTTCTGGTTTTAAGCAGCTCCGGGGCGCCCCTGGGAAGTCTGCAGAAGGACGGGGCAGCCGCCACCTTCATACTCCCACGTAATATAGCTGTTGCCGCCAACGGCGAAGTTTTTGTTGTTGACCAAAACAATAATACAGTTGAAGTGTTTGGTGCTGATAATAATCACAGCTATACTATATCAGGGCTGAGCAAGCCCCAGGATGCGGTGGTTGTCGGCACCGAGCTTTTTATTGTCGACCAGCCCCATCAGGAAATGACAGGCACAGATAGTCTTGGCGGTACCCATAGCGATTCTGTCCGGCTCAGCAGGATCCAGATTTTCGATTTGGTGACAAAAGCGATTGTCACCGATGCGGCCAGGGCTTTCCCCCCTTACGGCACTGATACCACCGCCGGGGAGCATGTCAGCCTCAAGGGTATTGCTGCTGACCCCCACGATTTCATCTATGCAAGCGATTCATATCTTAATGTTGTCTATAAATATGATACAAACGGCCAGTTCCTCGGTGCTCTGGCCGAACCTTTTACAACGCCGCAGGGAGCTTCGGTTTCCGCCGACGGCCGCCTGGCGGTTACCTCGTCATAT
>JAWVYE010000408.1:0-2416 GCA_033722905.1 Desulfobulbales bacterium | reverse complement strand
GTGGTGAATCTACTGATCATGACTTTTCTGACACCCTGCATCAATGCCATACTGGTTCTTTTCAAGGAAAGAGGCCGCAAAACAGGGATCATGATAATCTCGACAGTATTAATTTACGCAATCCTGATGGGCAGCCTGATCAATCATATCTGCCTTGCCCTGGGAGTTACCTTTACTTAATGTACAGTAAATACAATGCTGAACATATTCATAGCTGATATTGCTGCAGCACAGGAGACATACGATGCTGAATGAAAAACAGGAAGAGATCCTTGAATCCATATGGTCGGTCAGTGACAGGCAGAACAACACCATTGAAGCGGTAAAAAAAAGATCCTCCGTGGATTTCACCGACGCCGACCTTGATGAACTTGAACGCCTGGAGCTGATAGAGAGAGACCAGGGCAAAATCAGTCTGGCCAATAAAGGCAAATCCATTGCCGAGATAATCATCAGGAGACACAGGCTGGCCGAGGTCATGGTATCAAGTATCCTGAAACTGAAGCAGGCGGATATGGAGGATATAGCCTGCAAAGTCGAGCACAGTCTTCTGCCGGAAGTGGAGGAATCGATATGCACTCTGCTGGGGCACCCGGAATTCTGCCCTGACGGCAAGAAAATTCCCAGGGGCAGATGTTGTTCCGGTAAACGCAGGGCAATCGACAGCAGCGTCGTCAGTTTAGGGGAACTGTCTCCCGGCGAAAGCGGCAAAATCACCTACATAAAGCCCGGCAGCCACTCAAGCTTCCACCAGCTTATTTCCTTCGGACTTCACCCGGGTGTAGTCGTTACGGTGCACCGCAAAAATCCTGCCTTCTGCATAAAGTTTGAAAATACCGAGTTGGCGCTTGACGCTCAAGTTGCGGAAAATATTTATGTCTGGAAGCTGACAAACGGGGAGCTGTAGATATTTTTTCGCCCGCCGGCAACCCCCAAAAAAAAACCCCGGCAGCCCCGGGGTTTTCTCTATATAACGGAAACCGCAAAATTTCTTATTTGGATTCCTTGGCTGATTTTTGCCGTGTATCAAGCTCTTTTTTAACCATCTCGCTGATATCAAGAGCGCTGTTAACATAGAGCAGGCCGGCCCGGGAGTCAATTATCATGGCATATCCCTTTTCCTCGCCAACCTCTTGAATAACTTTCTGTAATTCGCTCAGCACCGGGCTCATTACCTGTTTTTCCAACTGCTGCAACTCAAACTGGGCATCTTCGGACTTGAGCTGTAATTCTCTTACTTTTTTCTGGTAGTTTCTTTCCTTCTCCTCCCTGACCTCCTGGCTCCAGACAGAAGTCTTCTTTTCTATCTCGGCCCGGAGAGCATCAACCTCTTCCTGATCTTTCTGGAATTTTTCCTGGAACTCATTTACTTTCCCTTCCAGAACCTTTCTCACTTCCTGGCCCGCCTCTGAACCGAGGAGCACTTCCTGGATATTAACCGTGACAATCTGTTTGCTATCCTCAGCGCCGACTGCTTGAGGGTTTAAAAGGCCTGAAGTGCCAAGCAGCAAAGCAACGACAGAAAAAACCACTAGATTCTTTAAACGCATCTGTTTCATACCTCCGAAATTAAATTTATCGGGAAAACTCCTGCAAAATTAAAACCCTTTCCCATTTACTGACAACCTGTCATTGATATTCCCATAAACCTGCCGGTAAGTTAGATAGACAAACCGGGATGAGAACTCATCCGTATCGTTCCCATCCCGGCTTAATACTAGAATAATAGTGCAGGACAATCAGTTGCGCCAGTTATTACTTCACCACAACAAAATCATCTCTCCGATTCTGGGCCCAGGAGTATTCATCATGGCCATGCAGCAAGGGTTTTTCCTCACCAAAACTTATCGTATGCATACGGTCGCCATGAATACCGAGATTTATCAGGTACTTCTTGGCACTTTGGGCCCGGCGTTCTCCAAGTGCCATGTTGTATTCATTGGTTCCTCTTTCATCACAGTTCCCCTCAATGCGTATCTTGGCGGAGGAATTCTTTTTCAGGTAATCGGCATTTTTCTCTATGCGTGACCGCTGGTCCAACCTGATATTGGATTTATCAAAATCAAAATAAATCGGTAAAAGGGGAGCTGAAGTTCTTCCTTCAAGAAACTCCTGTTTTTTATCCATAGCAGCCTGTGCCTCCAAAGATTCTTCTTTGGCGGCCATGCTCTCCTCATATATCTTTTCGTATCCGGGCTCACCGGGTTTCGGCGCCGTGTCCTCGACAGTGGCTGCCGCCATTTCGTCTTTCATATCTACGCTTTTCTTGGCACAACCGCTTACACCGAATGCAAGTCCCATGACAATTACCGCTAACAACAACATCAATATTGTTTTTTTCATCTCTCTCCTCCGTTAGGTATTATCGTCAACAAGAATCTTAATGTGCAAAATTTGATATTTGCAAACGCTCTCT
>JAWVYE010000407.1:0-2418 GCA_033722905.1 Desulfobulbales bacterium | reverse complement strand
TGAGCGCTTCAGGCAACTCCGCAAACATACCGATAACCCTCTGATCATGGTTGAAGGACTAACGCTGTACTCTGCCCGGGGAGATGCCTATGTTGAAGATATAAAAAATGTCATACTCAGCAATGATCTGCAGAAATACGAAAGCTGCTCTCTCTCTGATCCGGACCAGAACGAACCGTCAGGACATGTCCTGAAGTATCCTGATATTGCCCTATCTGATAATAAAAAAACTCTCTAGTTTTTCGTGAATGAGTCTCCTTAAATTTTTTTATACATTAATTTTTGTCCTGCTCCTTGTTTTTCCAGGTCATGCTGCTGAAAAAAAGATCCTGAAAGCAGGTTCCGGGAACGTGACGGTGCTCATCTATCATCGGTTCGGCGAGGATAAATATCCCTCAACAAATATTGATATAAAGCGTTTCAGGGAGCAGATGGAGTATCTGCAGAACAACAGTTACACAGTCATCCCTTTACGGAAACTGGTTCAGCATCTGCATGCGGGAGAGAATTTACCTGAAAGGAGTGCGGTCATAACCATTGATGACGGTTATAGAAGCACCTTTGAGCAGGCCTGGCCGATCCTTAAGGATTATGGGTATCCCTTTACGGTGTTTCTCTATGCCAAGGCCATAGAAGACGGCCACTGGAATTATATGACCTGGGCCCAGGTCCTTGAAATGAAGGCTGCGGGTGTTGATTTTCAAAACCATGGTTTTTCTCATGACCACATGGCCTTCAAACCTCCGGAAATGAGTATGGAGGAATACAGGGCCTGGATCCGGGCTGATCTGGCAGTGAGTACCAGGATATTATCCGAGGAACTTAATGAGCGGCCCAGCTTTTTTGCCGTTCCTTATGGGGAATACTGCAAGCCGCTTCTCGAGGAGATCCGCACCTTTGGTTATGAGGCCGTGCTTTTGCAGGACCCCGGCTCCGTCAGTATAGATACAGACCCGTATGCCATACCGCGTGAGCCAATACTTGGTGTTGACTGGTCGACCATGCAGCACTTTCAAATGATACTGGATAGGGTGGATCTGCCCATTGCCGGAGAAATTCCTGCAGCCGGTAATTTAACCCATATGACCCCGGAAAGATTTGGGGCGCAGCTGCTCTACCCAGAGCGCTATATACCGGGAACATTGGGAGTTTATGTGAGTGAACTCGGTTGGCAGAAGGCTACGCTTGAAAACAGTTTTGCCGGTATTGCCAACGCCACCACCTTAAAGCGTAAAATAAACAGAGTGGCCATCAGTGGCCGCGAAAAAGCCGGCGGCAGGACAGCAATTCGCTATTGGATGCTTGTGGGCGAATAAAACAAGGGGCTTGCTGCTGCCTTAAGTATATGCACTTCACGCTGTCCTGACAGGTCAGGCGCGGTTGGCAAGCGCAGTCATATCACGGCGCAGCTTTTCGTAACCGTTTTTATCCAAACCTGCGCCAAGGGCGACTGTTTCAGCCATTGCAGCGGTCATGAAATCACCCGGACCATGGGCGTCAGCATTGACAGCAAGGAGCGTTCCTGCCTCCAGGGCCTGCTGCACAACATGGCCGTTGGTCAATGAATGTCCCTTTCTGGCGGTTAATTCCAGGTAGACACCTTTGTCAGCTGCCAGTCGAGCTTCTTCCTGACTGATAAATCCCGGATGGGCCAGAATATCAACACCTGCCTGGATTGCTGCCAGGTTTGTACCGGGTATAACCGGTTCCATGACAGTTTCACCATGACCAACGATAATTTTTGCCCCCAGCTTTCTGGCTTTCGGAACAAGCTCGGCAAACATTTGCGGAGGAATATGCGTAAGCTCAATACCCGCAATGAGCTTTGTCCTGGAAAAGCGGTTCAGATCCTCGGCAGCTTTCACAATCCTGGGAATGATAAAATCAAGGTTTGAAGAGTCGGCATGATCAGTAATGGCCACTGCTTCATAATCCAGGGATTCGACACGCCTGAGGTGTTCGGCCGGGATGAGTTCTCCATCTGAGAAGATTGTATGCGTGTGTAAATCAATCATGGTCTTCAGCTCTAGGTTGCAATGAGATTTCGATCAGACAATGGCGCCCCGCAAAGAGTTCTTGAGGCCTTCTGTTATTTTTACCTGAACCTCCTGGCCGCATGACAGGGCCGGGCCGTCAAAATTAACTATGATATTACCCGTTGTGCGGCCGCTCCACTGACCGGCAACGTTCTTACTTTTGCCCTCGACCATTACTGCCTGGACCGAGCCCACATATTCCCTGTTTCTCTGCAGGGTTATTTCATTTTGTCTGGCCTGCAATAGCCTGAGGCGATCCGCCTTGGTCTGCTCATCGACTTTACCATCAAAGGAGACGGCCCTGGCCTGGGGGCGGTCCGAATACTTGAAAGAATAAACCCCATGGTAGCGAATTTGTGCAAGCATCTGCATTGTAGCCTGA
>JAWVYE010000406.1:0-2420 GCA_033722905.1 Desulfobulbales bacterium | reverse complement strand
GGGCTGAGTACCCCCAAATTGAAATATCCGGGTTTGCAGAAAAATACTCCGAGGCAAAGAAATCACTGGAACCGGTCTTTTATGAAAACACCAGGATTTCAACTCCCACCGGACGTAATGTTTTTCTGTCCGGCTGGCTGATCCCAAAAGTCAAAAATAACCAATACAACGGCATGACGTGTACAATACGTGATACCACGCGGTCACGGGAGCTGGATATGCTCTTGAAAATGTCACTGGACAACAGCCCCTATGCCATCGGTATATCAAAGCTGTCAGAGGCAGGAACAGCGGCAGCAACCTATTTCACCAACAAAAGGATGCGGCGCTTATTTGGACAGGAGGATATTGAATACTCCGAGATTACTCTTCAGGAGTCTTTGGACAGGTGCGAGGATTTTATTACAAACAAAAAAGAGTGGCGCAAATTCCTGCAGCAAAAACTGCCCGGGGGCAAACCGCAATCTTTAACAGTCAACCATACCAACGGCAGAAAGTTTGAGTGGACCAGAGAATACCTGCTTGACAGTGACGGAAAACCCTGGGGAAGAATGGCGGTGGTTAAAGAGGTGGGCAGACGTAGAAGAAAACAGGACAAATGACTTGCAGGAATTACATCTCGGGGACAGATTTCAAATAATATTGGGGGACAGATTTGTCGTTCAACACCACGAACGACGATTGACACAAATCTGTCCCCTATGATTAGGGTGCTTCAATAAAGTTCTGCTGCCTTGCGGACTGCCCAGTTTCAATAATGTCTGCCTCATCGATATTCAGGTTTATCTGCTGCAGCATCTTCCTGATATAGGCCACCTGGGCTGAAATTTCCTGGGCCGCAGCGGCTGATTCCTCGGCATTGGCTGAATTCTGCTGGGTAACGTTGTCTATCTGCTCCAGCCCCGCATTGACCTGATGCACGCCATGGGCCTGCTCCCTGGAAGAGATGGCGATCTCCCCTATGAGCTCAGAAACCGAGGTGGCCCTGCGGACTATCCGGCCGAGCCCCTCCGCTGTTTTATTTGCCGTCTCACTGCCTTTCTCGGTTTTCTCTACAGATCCCTGTATCAATGAAGTGGTCTGCCGGGCAGCCTTGGCGCTGCGTGCCGCCAGGTTTCTCACCTCTTCAGCCACCACGGCAAATCCCTTGCCGTGCTTGCCGGCCCGGGCCGCCTCCACTGCGGCATTCAATGCCAGCAGGTTCGTCTGGAATGCAATTTCATCGATGACCTTAATGATCTTGGAAATATTTCGCGCTGCTTCGTTTATCTCCTCCATGGCCATAACCATTTCAGCCATCTGGACACTGCCTTCAGCAGCAGCGTCCTTTGACTCGTTGGCCAGTTGGCTCGCCTGGCCGGCATTCTCAGCTGTGGCCTTTGCCTGCTCCCCGATTTCAACCATGGCGGCCCCGATCTCTTCCAGGGAACTGGCCTGTTCGGTTGCACCCTGGGACAACGATTGACTCGAATCTCCCACCTGGAGAACACCGGCGTTCAACTGCTCAACCATTCCTGAGAGCTCACCCATCTTTTCATTAAGTCCGGACAGGGCATTCTGCAAAGCACCCCGAAGCTCATCATCCTGGGCATGGACCTTTACAGCAAAACTGTAATCACCTTTTGCAATCCTGTTTAAACCGGCAGCGATATCCGTTTGCAGCGTATCTGCCAGTTCATCAAGGGATGCTGCTGTTTTACCGTAAGTATTGTCTGTCCTGAGATTAAGCCGCCTGTTCAGCCTGCCGTTTTTCAAGTCTTCAATCATTGCAAAGATCTGCCGCACAGCAGCATTATTCTGAGCAGATGTCACAAGCTGGATGATAAGCAGCAGAATAAGTACTGCAATCACAAGAGAGAGAGTTGTTACCATGATAACACCCTGTAATGATATGGAAATTTTTGTCTCTGGAAAGGTTACTGCAACTTTATGAGCGCAGTAAAGACGCCGCCTGATTCGATCAATGATTCGAGAGAGTTACCGCTGCGTTTGCACCAGGCCTTGATGTCAGGTTCAAATGCCTTGTCATCAGCCAGTATTTCCAGGGTCTGGCCGCTTGTCATTTCCTTTGCCAATTTGGAGGTTTTTACTATGGGTAACGGACACACCATGCCTTTGCAGTCCAGCGTTTGATCAGCCATCGGCACTCACCTTGGGATAGTATTTTGGCGGGGATTTGTTGAAAGAACCGGGTCCATAATTTTTCAGAATTATTTATTCCGGGATAACTATAAAGTATTTTTAAAGAAAATGGTAGAGAATATGTGATTTTACCACGGTGAAAAATTATAACTTTTCATGTCAGCTGCAAAATTATTCTTTTCACAAGGATTAAATTGATGTGTCAGGTTGTTGGGTGCGCAATGGAGCTTATGAGTAATTTTTTTACTAAAACACCAAAGGGGGCTTGTCCATTTAAG
>JAWVYE010000405.1:0-2430 GCA_033722905.1 Desulfobulbales bacterium | reverse complement strand
TTGAAGACTACCGCGGCAACACGACGCGCTTCCTGGTTATCGGCAAAAAGTCGCCAAACAGAAGCGGCAATGACAAAACCTCTCTGCTGATCGGACTCATGGACAAACCCGGCGCCCTGAATGAGGCTCTTTCCATCCTGGCTGCCAAGGGCATCAATCTTGCCAAGATCGAATCCAGGCCCATTAAGGGCATGCAGTGGAAATACCTGTTTTTTATGGACATGGTCGGCCATATGGAGGACAAGACCATCATGGAAGGCTGCACGGATCTGCAGAAAATCTGTTCCTATTATGAGTGGCTCGGGTCATATCCCATGGCCGAACTCGAAGAATAAATATCCCGGCGGATTTTTCTTAATTCCCTGAAACTATTTGTTCCCATGCTTCTCCTGGCAATAGAGAGCTCCTGTGATGAGACGGCGGCGGCAGTGCTTGCAGACGGCAGCAGACTGCTCGCCAATGTTGTTGATTCACAAATCAGGATCCACAAGCGTTACGGTGGAGTTGTTCCCGAGCTCGCCTCCCGCAGGCACATTGAAACCATATACCCGGTGGTTGATGAGGCCCTGAACCTGGCTGGGGTCAGCCTGAAAGACCTTGACGCCATTGCCGTGACCCAGGGCCCCGGCCTGGTGGGTTCGCTGCTCATCGGCATGTCCTTTGCAAAAGCCCTGGCATATGTGGAAAATATTCCCTGCCTGGGAGTTGATCACATGGCCGGCCACCTGCTCTCGATCTTTCTGGGACAAGACCATCCACAATTCCCATACGTTGCTCTGGCAGCATCAGGGGGCCATTCAAGCATTTACCTGGTCTCTGACCCATTGACATATAAACTGCTGGGCCAGACGCGGGATGATGCAGCCGGTGAAGCCTTTGACAAGGTGGCCAAACTGCTGGACCTGGGCTATCCGGGAGGCCCGGTTATCTCCGAGACAGCAGCAAAGGGAAACCCTGAAGCGTACACCTTTCCAAGGGCCTGGCTCGAGCCGGAAACCTTTGATTTCAGCTTCAGCGGCGTTAAAACCTCTGTTGTCAATCATGTCAATAAGACGAAACAGAAAAAAGAGGAACTCCAGCTTGCCGACATCTGCGCCTCATTTCAGGAAGCAGTTGCCGATGTCCTTGTGGAAAAGACCTTGAAAGCAGCCAGGGCTTCAGGCGTGCCGCAGATTGTTCTGGCAGGAGGTGTAGCTGCCAACCAGCGCTTGCGGGACCTCATGACATTACGGGGGCAGGCAGAAAACTTTACAGTGTTTCTGCCGCCTGTAGAGTTCTGCACTGATAACGCCGCCATGATAGCAGTTGCCGGATATCATCTTTTCCAGAGCAGAAAACAGGCTGCCTCCACCATTGATATGGATGTTTATTCACGGTCGCCGATTCAGCCCTGAAATCTATTTTCCCGTTATCTCTTGATTTGTTGTATTTTATTTTATAATTGAAACCCTATAAAAGGAATTCGTCCGGGAACTATTTATTTTCAAAGCCAATGAAACTCAAGCCGCGCCGCGCCGCCAGATATTATTATCTGAGATTCGTACGCTTGCAAGGTCATCCAAGCGTTCTGGCCAGAGGTGTTGCAGTCGGCGTATTTATCGGCATCACCCCCACTATTCCCTTTCACACCATCCTGGCACTGATATTAGCCTTCATCTGCAGGGGCAGCAAGCTGGCCGCCCTGGCCGCCACAGTCCTGGTAAGCAACCCCGTGACCATCCTGCCGCAGTATTATTTATCCTGGCAGATCGGCAACTGGCTGACACCCGGAAAACATTCCTGGGAGGAGGTTTCAGTGCTGATAGATGCAATTATCAATGGCGACAGTTTTGGTGAATCCGTGGCCGCCCTGGGTGAAATAGGCCTGGATTCACTCTTTATTCTGATCAGTGGCGGAATCGTTTTGGCCATCCCGTTTACCCTGGTCTTTTATTATCTGTCCTATCTGTTTTTCATATCAATTCATAAAAAACGCCTTGAGAAAAAGGTTCTCAATTAATGGAACCTGCAACTATCCCCTATGATGCCTGATAAGAAAATAAAAGAGATCCTGCAACAGCATCAGCTTGCCCCGAAAAAACGGTTCGGCCAGAATTTTCTCGTCAACCGGAATATTGCCCAAAAAATTGTCCATATGGCCGGCATCTATCCGCAGGACACCATTATTGAGCTTGGCGTCGGTTTTGGGGCCCTGACCGGTCACCTGGCCGCAGTATGCGCAAAGGTCATTGGGCTTGAGATAGATTCGGGCATTATCCGCTACCATAAGGAGGAGGCCAGCCTGCCGGAAAACGTTACCCTGCAGCACCAGGACATCCTCAAGGCCGACTTTGTAAAACTGGCGGAAGAAGCGGGCGGCCGACTGAAAATTATCGCCAACCTGCCCTATTCCATATCCAACCCGCTGCTGTTCAAATTAACAGAGTACAG
>JAWVYE010000404.1:0-2435 GCA_033722905.1 Desulfobulbales bacterium | reverse complement strand
TCCTCGAAATGACCGGGAGTTTGAAAACTCAGACATCGTATGTTAAAGGCATACTTATACGCTCAAACAGGCCCAAAGTCTTATCCGGTGCATTTCTTTCGTGCTCGGCAGCGTGAAAAGGCTTTTAAAAAACAAAATATCTTATTTGTTTCAAATTGATGTCTTGTCACACCTAGCTTTAAACAATATGAAATTTATCGTAGATTCAAGGCAGAAGCTGCTCCGCTGTAGCATGCCTACGCGGAGCGGCTGATAACGCAGAAGATACACAAATTTCATATTGTTTAAATGGGCAGGATGTGGACCTCCTCGCGGATAGCATGCTCACCCTTCAGAAAAAGACCCTTCCTGCCGTCAATGGACACATGGTCGCCAAAGAGGATCTCATGGCCGTTGATGACACAGCGCTCTTCGCTTTCGTACACGTGCAGGTCCTTGCAGCCGACAACACAGGTTTTTTCGAGCTGGGTGGCGACAACTGCCGCATGGGATGTCTGGCCGCCGCGGGCAGTGAGGAGCCCCTGGGCTTCGGCAATTTCCTTGATGTCCTCCGGAACCGTGTCCTGGCGGATCAGGATCAGGGTGGCAGAGGGGTCTTCACTGCGCAACCGGTCAATATTGTCCCGGGTAAATACCGCCCGGCCTGAAAGGGCACTGCCGCTGACACCGATGCCCTTACCGAGTAAGTATGATTGCAGGGCTGCGGGTTTTTCAAAGATATACAGATTCTCCTTCTCCTTGATGGTGATCATGTCCCGCGTCTGCAGGATATAAAAATCTTCGGCCCTGGAGCCTTCAAAGGTAAATTCAATCTCCTGGGGATTCCAGCGCTTTTCATACACCAGCTCCCGGGAGAGTTCGAGCAGGGCCTTATAAATTTCAGGGAAACGGTTTTCCAGGGCGTTTGCTTCTGAGCGGCCGTCAATTTCCGCCTGTTCAACGGATATGGGATACGTGGTGACCAGGCCGCTGACAATATCCTCCCCCTGGTCACCAATGGCATAGTCGCCCCAGAGCGCGACCCTGGTCACCTTCCTGTAGGGGTGCGCAGTAAAGACAACACCGCTGCCGGCATTCTGGCTGAGGTTGCCGAATACCATGTTCTGGATAATCACAGCCGTGCCCCAGGAATCGGAAACATCCATCAGGGCGCGGTATTCTTTTGTTTTAGGAGCGTTCCAGGAGTTAAGTACGATTTCAACCGCTCCTATGAGCTGCAGCCATGGATCACTTGGAATACTGATGCCCTCGGCGCGCACCGTTTCCTGGTATGCCAGGGCCAACTCCTTCATATGGGCCGAGGTGAAGTCTTTTTTTACCTTAACTTTGTGGCGTGCCTTGGCGCTGTTCATCAGTACTTGGAACTGTTCGCGCTTCATTCCTTCTGCCATGCCCCATGATTGCAGGAAGCGCCGGTAGTTATCCCAGGCCAGGTATTCCTGCCCTGAAGTGTTGGCAAATTCCTCTACTATGTCCTGGTTCAGACCGACATTGTGGATGGTCGCCATCATGCCGGGCAGCGAAATGGCAGCACCGGAGCGGACAGAAAGGAGAAGGGGGTTCTGCGGGTAACCGTATTGTTTAGCGGTGGCAGCCTCCAATGAAGATAATGAGCGGCGGACCTGGCGCATGAATTCATCGCGGGCCCTGTGGAATTTGTTAACAATCGGCCAGCAGCGGAAGATCTCAGTGGTAATGATAAAGCCCGGCGGCACGGATTTCATCTTGCCGGCAAGCTGTGTCAGGTTAAAACCCTTATTGCCCAGATGGATGAGGTTTTTCGTCTGGGGGTTGCTGCTGTGCAGAAAGCTGATGGCGTTCTCCGGATTATAGGTCATCAGGAGGTCAAGGTTTTCCTGGTCAAGAACCTCTTTCTGGCTTTCCAGGGTTTGGATGACCCGGGTTATGAAATTATCAAGATGCTGGAGCCCGAAGGTACCGGCAATAAGGTTTCTGAAATAAAACTCAGACAACCGGAGAATGGAACCGCTGACATCATTTTCATCCCAGAGATTGCGGTACTTGGTCAAGAGGTTGGCCTCCCCGACCTGCGGGATGATAATGGAGAGATTATTCTGGTGGATGTTGGTATAGAAAGCATAGATTACATCTTTTACCCCGTCGGACAAGCCCCTGAAAATATCCAGGTACTGGGTGTATGAGAAGCGCTTGATGCCGAGCGAACTGGAAAGAAGCTCCAGGTAGGTTTCCAGCTTCCGGCTTGTTATGCCGTCAATCCTCAAGGCCCGCAGATATAGCTCTAACGCTTTAATTATACTGATAAAAGTAGCTCTTGTAATAAATGTCAGGCTGACGGTTTCCGGCAGTCTTTCCAGGTAGATATTGGCCAGGTTCTCCAGTCTGAAGGTCAGCCCAAGGGCATCAAATTTTCTTTCCCGGTAGCGCCCGTAGACAGAGGGAATATCAACCGCTAT
>JAWVYE010000403.1:0-2439 GCA_033722905.1 Desulfobulbales bacterium | reverse complement strand
GCGCAATGCCAGTCTGCGGCGCACCAGGATCCAAAAGGCAAATATGGCCATGGCGGTTCTTGAGGGTGCCGACCTCAGCAAGGCTGTTCTTACCTGGACCACACTCGGCAGAGCAAACCTGCGGTCTGCCAGGTTCGTTGATGCAAATCTCAACGCCGCTAATCTCAGCGGTTCTGATCTTACCGGGGCGGATCTAAAAAAAGCCAGTTTAATCGGCGCTAATCTGACCAGGGCAAATCTGGAAGGCGTTGACTTAAGTGGCTGTATTGTCGGGGGGACACTTTTCGGTAATGTTGATCTCTCTGTGGTCAGAGGTTTGGAGACCCTTGTCCATGTTGGGCCTTCACCCATCGGTATTGATACAGTTTTTAAATCCAGAGGTGATATACCGGAAGTGTTTCTGAAACATGCCGGGGTTCCCAAGGTGCTGATTGAATTCTTAGGTGCGTATATTGACGGGGAAGAAAGATTTTTTTCCTGCTTTATAAATTATACCGGCAAAGACGAAGTATTTGCCCGTAAACTATGTGAAGATCTGCAGGAGCAGGGAGTCAGAAGTTGGGTCATGCCGGAGCGGGTGCGTAAAAAAGAAAAATATTACCCGTTAACAGATGCAGCACTTAATCTCCACGATAAAGAACTTCTTTTATTGTCTGAGCATGCTCTTGCAAGCAATTGGCTTGAAGATGAAATTTATGCGGCTTTTGACAAAGAAGAGAAGACGGGGGAAACAATTCTCATACCTGTCCTGCTGGATGATTCGGTAAAATTTTCAGAAAAACCCTGGATTATAAAGATGCGCAGATCCAGGCAGGTCTATGATTTTTCTCTGTGGCAGGATGATGAAACCTATGGGGAAATGCTGGGAAGCCTTGCCGGAGAATTGAAATCAGGGCAGAAAATTGAGCATGAGCCTTCAGGTTTGTGAGTGACAAGTGCACTGAAAAGTCAGCAGTTTTACACTGTTGACTCACTCTGCGGTTTTCAGGGAACTGCTGGGAGGAAGAACCAGGAAGTCCTGCCTCACAAACATATCATCCCGAAATTCTCCGGAATATACGGTACCGTCCGGTTTTGTGTATACTCCCTGGCCATTTCGCAGGCCGTTCTTGAATCCTCCCACATATTTTGAACCGTCGTTATATGAGAATGTCCCCTGGTCGTTAAATTGGCCCTCCCTGAAACCACCGACGTATTTTTCCCCATTGGCAAAAGTGTATTTTCCCTGGCCGTGGTAAAGTCCATCCTTGAATCCGCCACTGTATCTTGCACCATCTGCGTGCATCAGAGTTCCCTGGCCTTCCTTTTTGCCGTCTGAGAATTCACCGGTATATACAGAGCCGTCGGCATAGGTAAAAGTGCCCTGTCCCTGGATTATACCTTCGCGGTATCGGCCCTTGAATGCGGCACCATTGGCATAGGTGAAAGTGCCATTGCCATGGTACTCGCCATCCTTGAATCCACCCCTGTACCTGGAGCCATTGGCATAGGTAAAGGTGCCCTGGCCGTGGTACCTGCCATTCTTATATTCTCCTTGAAATATTGAGCCGTTGGCAAATGTAAAGGTTCCCATCCCTGAATATTTGCCATCTTTGAAATCACCTTCATACCTGGAACCATTATGAAAAGTCAGGACCCCGTTGCCGTTATGGCAGTCGCCTTTAATGCAGCCCGTTTCAAGAGCAGCAGAAAAATCCGGACTCAGGAGAAAGGTGATAATGAGAACATGCTTGAGAATTTTTTCCATGGAGATTTCTCCAGAGATAGTATGGTAAGTTTTTATAACTGATTGTTGCCAATGAACATCTGCAGGAATTATTAATGGAGTCTCCCGGCAGCCATGGATATTTATCCGAAATATTACTAAGGTAATTACAATAAAGTAAATAAGCTAATTAAAAAAAACTCCGGGCAGCAGCTTGTCCTGAAGTTGCTTCCCCTGTAATATAGCAGATATGTTTTTTAATAAAATACGGCAGGAGCGCACTTTTGCAGGACAACAATGAATAGAAATTCATTTTTGGCTTGACACAGGTCAGGTCTTTCATGGTAGTATTCTTAAAAAGTGTGAACAATTGAAAGGTAGTTGTTGTGTTAAGGGTTATTCTCAAATATCCATGTCAGTCCCTCCTCGGTCTGGATAGCCGTTGGAGGTTGCTGATCATTCCGCGCGTTATTAAACGCATTGGCCCGAAGTAAAATATACAGAAGTTATTGTCAAGGGATGGAGGATTTACACAAATGATATACCAAGAACAATTGCAGGAACTCAGCAAAATATATCGCCGCTCCCAGAAAGCGAGTGATGACGAGTTCTATAACAGTTTATTGCAGGAACTGCGGCAGCTATCAAACAGCTGGCATAACCTGAAAAAAAACAATGTACTCTCTTTTCCGGAATACACCCAGCTTATTGAAAAGAAATATTATATTTCCGAG
>JAWVYE010000402.1:0-2449 GCA_033722905.1 Desulfobulbales bacterium | reverse complement strand
GATCAATACATTTTCCAGGGCTTCACGCTTGTTGGCAATTTCCAGATCAGAATACCCCCGTCTCCTCTTGAACTGGTGGTAAGAATCGAGAAACTGACCGTTGAGCACTTTATCAGGACTGACAACCTTTTCACTGAGAACCAGAATACCGCCACTGCGCAGCCCAGTATAAACCCTGTCAAGGAATGCAACTCTTACAGAGGGGGTAATAAACTGCAGGGTGTAGTTCAAAATTATCCCTCCTGCTTCTGCCAGCTCAGCCTTGGTTATATCCTGCTCCAGAAAAACAATTTTATCCGCCATGGAAAACATCCGCGCTTTGCGTTTTGCCTTATCCAGCATGGCCCGGGAATTATCTATCCCGAAAAATTGAAAATTTTCAGTTTTCAGGAGTTTGGCAAGATATATGAGTGTCGTGCCCGTTGAACAGCCCAGGTCATAAACCGCATCACCTTCCTGCAGCGAGCGCGCAAGTATCTCACCGGTCATGGCAATGATATTGTCATAGAATGGGACGGAGCGGTCCAGCATGTCGTCAAAAACCTCTGCCACACTTTCGTTAAATTCAAATTTTTCAGCAGGTATTTTTGTCTCAAAAAGGTTATCCCGCGCCATAGAATTATCCTTGCTTCTCCCTGGAGTAATGATTCAACGCGGCAGCTTGATCCTGTGATCATCTTTCAGGTCAGAGTTTTCCCTGTATATAAGAAAAGTCTTCCCCAGAACCTGGACTACTTCAGATCCGGTGCCGGCGGCTATCTCTTCAGCCGCTTCTTTTCTTCCCATTAAACACCCTCTGCCGATCTTTACCTTCACCAGTTCATGGGCGGCAAGTACTCCATTCACGGCCTTTATAACATTGTCGCTTATTCCTTCACGACCGATTATGACCAGCGGCTTCAGGTGGTGTCCCAAGCCCCGCAGAAAACGCAGATCCTTCCCCGTAAGTTTATTATATCCCTGCTTTGGTTTCATATTTTTGTTTGAGAAAATTCCAGGCAATGTCTCACTTGAGACAATTTGCCACATTCAAAAGAGGTTGGAAATGATTTCCACACCACCGACCCAGGTGCCGATCATGCTGCCAAAACCTGGCAGCAGGAATGCTAAAAAAACACGGAGCAGCTTATTTTTCCACCAGCCTGCAAATGTAACCATATCCTCAGTTACTGTCTCAAATTCCCGCACCACCGGCGGCCGCACCAGAACCTGCACAAAGGCGGTGACATAACCGGCACCAATGACCGGGGTCAGGCTGGTTACCGGTGCTGCTGCAAAGGCACTTGCTATGGTAAACGGGTGGGCCCAGGCCAGCATGGCACCGATTGCGGATGGAATACCATTGGCAAGAATCCAGTAAAGAAGATTGGCACCGGCAGCACCGGTGCCTTTCAGAATGCCGATAGTTATGAGCGAGCCGATTATCAACAATGGAATGGCCCAGCCCAGAGCTTTAAACCCGGCCGAAACAGGCGGAAAGGAACTGATTGAAGGTAAAATATTGCTATGGTCCTGGCGGATCATTTTTTTTATACCCTCAACATGTCCGGCCCCGACGACCGCCACCAGTTTATTACCGGCTGTCATCTTGATTTTCTCAGCCAGGTAAATGTCCCTTTCGTCTATCAGCACCTTTTTCAACTCCGGCATGGCCTTGCCCAACTCAGACATCAACTCGGACAATACATCCTTTTTTTTGAGCTCCTCAAGCTTCTCCGCGGTAATTTCAGTTTTGTCAAACAGGCTTACGAGAAGAGTTGCCATCAGGTAGCCTTTTTTGAGAAAAGATGTTTCATGCCAGGCTCTGCGCAAAGTAACCCTGACATCCCGGTCGCATAATGAAACCGGGATGGAGTGCTTTTCAGCTTCCCGGGTTGCTTCCAGCAGTTCTGCCCCCGGCATTACGCCAAGCTGCATTCCCAGTTTTTTTTGGTAGGAGGAGAGAATCAAATTAACGAGCAGGGTGGAAAGCTGCTTTTTCCTGATTATCTCTTTCAAGTCCAGAGATTCCCAGCGTTTCCTGCCTGAAAGGGCCTGATAACGCTTGTCGTCAAGTTCTACGCATACGCTGTCAGGCTGCTCTCTGACAATAACCTGCTTTACAAGATCAACCGATTCCTGGGACACATGCGCCGTCCCTACTAAAAAAATCTCCTTTTCGCCCATGGAGATGTGTTCGACATCATCGGGGTAAACAGTGTTAACTTCTGCCTGCTCTTTAGTATAAAGGTTGTTTGCACTCATGTTCATCATCAATAATCATTCAGGTCCCTGAGGCTGCGTTTGCCGGGATGCTCACCCCTGGTGCCATCTGCGCTTACCCGGAGTCTCCCTTCGGTCGCTTACCCGGAGTCTCCCTTCGGTCGCTTACCCGGAGTCTCCCTTCGGTCGCTTACCAGGAGTCTACCTTCGGTCGCTAACCCGGAGTATACCTTCTGTCGCTAACCCT
>JAWVYE010000401.1:0-2459 GCA_033722905.1 Desulfobulbales bacterium | reverse complement strand
TCCGCCAACTTGATCATATGTCAACAATCTACCTTGTCCGCCATGGCATTACACTCGCCAACATGGAAAACCGTTTTGCCGGCAGAACAGACGAGGAACTCCATCCCGAGGGCAGAGAACAGATCCGTCAGGTTGGGGAACGTTTACGCAACAGCAGTATCAAGGCCATTTACTGCGGTCCGGCAAAACGAACCATGCAGTCGGCTGAAATTCTCGGTGTTCTGCTCAACATTCCCTTTCAAGCCCTTGCTGAGCTGGATGAAATCCTGATCCCGCACTGGGATGGGTTGACCAAGGAACAGATCAGCAAGCAGTATGGGGCCCAATACCCCACCTGGCTCGCTGCCCCCCAGACATTCAATCTCAATGGATGTGAAACTCTGGAGCAGGTGCAGACAAGAGCGGTAGGGGCCGTGAATAGACTGCTTTCTGAAAGCCGGGGCCGCGATTTTCTTGTCGTGAGCCATCTTATAGTTCTGCGCTGCCTGGTTCTTTATTATCAGGGGCAGGATATAAAGGATTTCCGCTCGATAAAGATAGGCAACGGTTCAATTTTAAAACTATCAGCGGAGGAGGGCAGGATGCCCTTTTCCTGCTCCTTCTTTTAGGCGAGTAAAAGAAGGAGGTATAACGTATAGGATCTATTTCTCTTATGGTATGGAGGGTAAGTCTTTGACCTTGAACTAAGATCATGGACACGGGCTCACGGGGATTCAGGGAGGAAATTTACATCTTGGGCTTACGCCTGTGTTTGACAGGCAGGATTCCCATCTGTTCCCTGTATTTGGCAACGGTGCGGCGGGCGACTTTGATGTTCTCCTGGCCGAGGGTTTTGGAAATGGCGTTGTCGGTTAACGGTTTTTCGGCGTCCTCATTTTTAATCATGCCCTTTATGCGCTGCCTGATACTCTCCGCTGCCAGGGCTTCCCCGTCTTTCTGAGGGATGGCGGTGGAAAAGAAATATTTGAGCTCAAATATTCCCTGGGGAGTATGCATATACTTGTTTGTCGTCACACGGCTGACCGTTGATTCGTGCATCTCAATATCCTCAGCCACATCTCGCAATACAAGGGGCTTCAGGTACTGGACCCCCTTTTCGAAAAAGTCCTTTTGAAATTTAAGCAGACTTTCGACAACCTTGTAAATTGTCCGCTGCCGCTGCTGCATGCTTTTGATAAGCCAGACCGCATCCCGCAGTTTATCTTTTATGTAGGCCTTCGTCTCCGGGGCTGTGTTTGTATCGCCATCTACAATCTGTTCATAGGCGGAAGAAATTTTCAAGCGGGGCATCCCTTCATCATTCAGGATAATGAGGTATTCATCCCCCACCTTGTGAACAAAGACGTCCGGGATGATATAATGGACGTCACGACCACTGTATTGCTCTCCCGGAAAAGGGTTGAGACCGGTAATAACCTCTATGGCCGCTAAAACTTCCTTTATCGACCTTTTTGTTTTCTTGGCAATGGCGCCGTAGTTTTTCAGTTCCAGGCTGTGCAGCTGTTCCTTGATGATCTCGGCTGCCAGAGAATCTTCCAGGCCAAGCCGTTTCAGCTGGAGCAGCAGTGATTCCTGCACATCGATGGCCCCGACACCCGCAGGGTCCATTTCCTGGATGATGGTAATGGCCTGCATGGCTGTTTCTTCATTGCAGCCGATTTCGCGCGTAATGTCCTCTATGCTAAGCTCAAGAAAACCGTTATGATTTAAATGGCCGATGACAAAAAGACAGGCTGCGTGAACTTCATCGCTCATTTCTGAGTGGGAGAGCTGCCACTGGAGATGGGATTCGAGGCTGGTTTCTTTGGTGAGAAAATCAATCTGGCTTAAGCGATTGCGGTCCGGCGCTTCCTTGGTGAATGAGAACCCGGCGTCATAATAATTTGCATAATCATCCTCCCAGTTTATTTCCTGCATGGAGGAAACGTCTTCCATGTTCACTTCCCCGGTTTTTTCCGGCTCCGGTGTGTTAGGGGTTTCCTCGGTTGCAGAAAGAGAGTTGGGGCTGATTTCGTAGTCACTATCGCCAGGGTTTATTTCCTCAAGAAGCGGATTCTGCTCAATTTCCTGCCGGATGGTTTCTGCAAGCTCGAGCCTGGAAAGCTGCAACAGCTTGATGGCCTGCTGAAGCTGTGGGGTCATCAGAAGCTGCTGCGTTAACTTGAGCTGTTGTTTTAAAACAAGTGACATATCCTGCGCCTGTTAAACTTCCTGATTCGCTTTTAATTGCTGCATACTGGTCAGCAATAATTTTTTTTTAAAGTAATACGTTATAATTTGATGCAAAAAAAATGATTGGTATTTTTCTTGCATGCAACCCCCATTGTATCATATTACGAAACTTTCTCCCAGATAGATTTTTCGGGCCTCTTCATTTTTGACAATTTCTTCGGCATTGCCGCTGGTAAGAATTTTGCCGCTGTTGATTATATAGGCATGATCACAGACAGAGAGCGTTT
>JAWVYE010000400.1:0-2465 GCA_033722905.1 Desulfobulbales bacterium | reverse complement strand
TAATCCCCGATATAATTGATAACTCCTGGCAGAGAACTGTTGGGCGCTAAAGTCCCTGCCGTGGCACAGTCATTGCCATAATCATCTGTTATGTTGCCACTATTGAAAGAAACCTCCAATGTATAACTCCCTGTGCTGCCGGCCAAATCATAGCGATAATGCCGCACGGCAATGAAATAATTTCCTTGCACCAGTTGTGTCGATATTTCAAAGTTGTCGCCCCCGCCTGAATTTTCATCTTCAACAAGGAGTACACAGTTGGCATCATACAGATACCCGTTAGAATCTATCGATGGATCAACAGTCCCGGCAGTCAGGACCCCAGATCCGGTTAGCTCAACCCGGTAAAAGTCATAGTCGCCCGGATAATCGATATTGCCCTCTGTTGAGCTGTCCAATGCTACTGGTGGCGCAGTTTCACAGTTATATCCCGGTTCATCAGGTACTGTTCCGGGGGTGAATTCAACCTGCAGCATGTAGTCCCCCGTTTGGTTACTAAATTGATGCCGGACAGCAATAATATAGGTGCCCGGTGTGGCATAATGGGAAATCCAAAAAGCAAAATTTGTCACACGTTTATCATTCTCTCTGATGAGGGTACAGTTGGCATCATAGAGATAGCCGTAGGTATTCAGTGATGGCGAATCAAGGGTCCAGACAGTCAGGATGCCTGCTTCCACCACATCAACTGTAAAGTAGTCATAGTCGCCGCCAAAGTCGATACTGCCCGGGGTGGTACTGTTGAGCAAAACGGCGGCGGCGGCAGCACAGTCATCCCCATGCTCATCCACGGCAAAACTTTTTAAAGGCAGCAATACCAGGAGCATTAAAGCGGCGGCCCAGGCTGCACATGCAACACTGAATCTTTTCATGCTGTGCAAGTCAATAGAAAAAACCATAATAAATAACTTAAGTCTTTTTCCCAAAAAGCAAAAATCCAAACAATGATCAGAACACAGTATACTCCCTGCAAATTACAGATAGGTTACAAATGGATATTTTTTTTGGATGAATAGAAAATGGTATCTGCGGAGAGGGTAACATGCAGGAAAATCAGGCTGCAACAGATGGCGGCTGCCGGCTGATGATAGAATCAAGAAGTTATGCTCAGGGGGCCGGCACTCTTCAGAATATTTTTTTCTGCCACCAGCTCGGCGGGGCCAGGCCGGCAGCAGCAAGCTCCTTGACCAGCCTTTTGATGGCCCTGTCTTTTGGTTTGAGCAGGAATTCCACGCCCAGCAACGCCCTTTTCTCATCCGATGAATCCTTGTCCCGGTCGTACCAGATCGGCCTTGCCGGTAATTGCACCACTGTTTCAGGGGCGCTGGGCAGCCTTAAGTCGATTCTCAGGATATGGGAGGAATTATCCTGGCAGGTAAAGAACAGGTGGTAGTTGTCAATTTTAATATTTGCCAGGGACAGGGCCAGGCCCATGGGCGAGAAATTCTTTGCCACCGCATCCACCGGGCCTGCCAGGACAACATCATTCCAGTCATCCAGCAGCAGGACACTGACCGGCAGCGTAATTGCAACTCTTTCTGCACGTCTTTTTTCTTCGGTAAAATCAGACATATCACTTAATAAAAATCATACAAACCATTTTTCCCGGCCCTATATATCTTCATACCGCACTATATCATCTTTACCCAGATAAATGCCATTCTGCACCTCGATAATCTCAAGTGGGGTGCTTCCTTCATTCTCCAGCCTGTGTTTCTGGCCGGCGGGGATAAAAGTTGATTCATTTTCATGCACCAGAAAGACTTTATCGCCGCAGGTGACCTTTGCCGTGCCGCTCACTACTACCCAGTGCTCTGAACGGTGCCGGTGTCTCTGCAGAGAGAGCTTTGCCCCTGGTTTGACCGTCACACGCTTTATCTTATAGCGCGGCTGTTTCTCCAGGACGGTGTAACTTCCCCAGGGCCGGTAGACCGTCCGGTGCAGCCTGTATTCTTCCTTGTTGTCCGCCTTGATAAGGGTGACTATTTTCTTGACATCCTGGGCCCTGGCACGCGGTGCCACCAGCACGGCATCACCGGTTTCAACCACCAGAATGTCTGCAAGGCCGACACCTGCCACCAGCCTGTATTCAGAACGTATCAAGCTGTTGTGCACATCTTCTAACAAAACATCGCCGTGCACCACATTCCCCTCTTTATCCTTAGTAGAAACTTCCCAGAGGGTCTGCCATGAACCGATGTCGTGCCAATCCATATCTACGGGCACAACTGCCACCCGCCGGGATTTTTCCAGCAGGGCATAATCTATTGATTCACTGGTGCAGGATTTCATTGCCGACCGTTGAAGATGAAAAAAACTATGATCCCTGCGACCCCTGGCAACGGATTGCTCCATAGCCGCACAGGTCCGGGGCGCATGCTCACCTGCTTCAGCCAGGAATGTCCGGATAGTAAAAGCGAGCATGCCGCTGTTCCAGAAATAATTGCCTGCGGCAAGATAACGTT
>JAWVYE010000399.1:0-2478 GCA_033722905.1 Desulfobulbales bacterium | reverse complement strand
TCCCGCATCCCCATATACCTGCTCGGGTGCAATACAGTCTGGGTATTTGCCGACAACCGCCCTTCTGGTTGAATAGCAGAGATGACATTCATCGATATAGCCCTGTTCAGGCTTTACGCCTAAATCTCTTGCGAGTTCAGCAGGCCCTCCTTTAATAAGCGGCCCGCAAATTGGATGCAAATCAGGTTGGTATTGTCCGACAAGTTCACTGAGAGGGGTCTGCCACATATTGCCCATACTTATCCCCTGGCAAATTTGCACATTTCCATACGAGTCTACATGCACCCTTGATGGGGACACAAGATCTTCGTAAGGGCACTCGCATAACTCCTGCCAGGGTCTGAGCGGTAAATCTTGTGACAGCTTTTCAACGGCTCTGCCTCTGAACTTTACCCCACCATCAATTACAGGCCTGCCTTTCCCTTTATCTCTTGCCGGTTCTTTAATAATTTCCGGGGTTTCAATACAGATCACTGCAGCCTCAATCCCCAGTCTTTTTGCCACTTGAGCAGTAACCGAAGCAGGATTATGCTGTTTGTCGCCGTAATGAAATGGATCGTTGCTGATGTGCAGGCATGATAATCCCGACTGCACCAATGGTTTCAGCCACAACTCAGAATCCTCTTCTGAAGTTGCCCCGTAACCGTTTGTAACCACACCTGCTGCAAAACCCCTTTCACAGGCGCGCCTGACACTTTCATTGAGCAGTGGAAAGTACATGAAGGGCTCTCCCCCTTCAAAAAAAACATCAGCAACAGTACCAATTTTCAGAGCCTCATCCAGGACTTCTGTGACCTGGCCTATGGTGAATGTCCCCTGTGACCTGGGGCTGCAATGCAAAAAACAATGGTCACATTCAAAGTTGCAGGTGTATGTCAGAATAAAATGAATCCCTGTTAGCATTTTCGATGCATTCCAAAAAAGTTGATTCCTTCAGGGGCGAGATGCGACAATAGTAATTTCAGAAGATTCAGGGTTAAAAGAAGTGCCTGCAACATCAGAATAGATCCCATCAACTCTGAAACCGCTCTTGATAAATTCATTTTTCAGGGACTCTCTGCTGAAATACTGCAGCCAGTTATAAACTCTTCGGGTTCCGGATTTCTCAATAATGGTATATTTATCCAGGATGACCTTCTCATTTTCATATTTGAAAGTGTTGACGAAGCAGTAATAATCCTCAGGCGCCCAGAACCCGTTGAGTTGATTAAATTCGTAGGTCGCGGATTCCTTTTTCTGGTCAAAACCGTTAAGCGAATAAACATCCAGCAGCACCGACCCGCCCGGTTTTAAAAAAGAATGGAACTTCAAGAGTATTGCTTCTCTTTGCCCGGGGCTCAAGGCGCAAAAATCACACATGATCATCAGTATGAGGTCAAATCTGTCCGGTGAATTAAATTCCAGGTAATTTTCCTGGATATAATTAATATGCAGGGACAGCCGTTCAGCTGAACTCCTGGCGTATCTTATTGAATTTTCAGAAAAATCAATTCCTGTCACATGTGCACCTTTTTGCGCCAGCCTGCTCGCATAAAGGCCTGGGCCACAGCCGAAATCTGCGATAGCTGTATTTTCATCCACGCCAAAACGTGAAACGATCCACTCAACGGAGCGGTCAATAAATTCTCCATTGCGCGATGATAGGTCAATTGACTCATTCAAGTGAAATTCAAGCATCTTTTCTGCAGTATGCTCATTTGTCCAAAGTTCATCTGCTGTATAAAACTCAAAAGGCGCAGGACGTGCATTTATTTCTTTCAATGCTTCAAACATGCTGTTTCCTTATTCATCAGCAAAATTAAAAATCGCTGCCTGCATTTTTTTTATGCCGGCAAGCGACACCTCGGTCACATTCATATAAAACAGCTGCTTGCCGGTTTTCTTCTGATGCTCCCTGGCATCGTCTTCTGACCAGAAGAACCTGGATCTGCGTCAGAACACATCCACAATGCTTTTCTCTTTCATCTTGTCGGTGTTTATTAAGGCCATGCTGCAATGGGGATCTGCACCTTCGGTCATGCCAATAATGTTCATATCGCTGTCAAGTTCGATCCGCATCTCTTTACCGCTGTTGGCGCAGTTCGTATTGATCGTAAAGGTCAGATCCCTGTTCTGTAAGCTCCCGTACACGAAGGGAGTCGCAAAGGCGTCAAGAGCTCAGGCCGCGTTAAAACGTTCGCCTGTGCTGGCAGTCATCCTGTGGCCGGTATTATCCAGGGACAGGGGATAGGCCCAATCTATCCCTGTGCCGCTGCTTCTATACAGAAAGGTTTTCAAACTTTCAAGCTTATCAATGGTCTTCTGCACCGTTTCCAGGGCAATGTCCAGTTCCTCACTGATCTGTTCAGCAGTGATCGGCTCTTTTGCCGCAGCCATCTTTGCCACGACAAAATAATGGATCCTGCGTTCTTCTTCCGACAGCAGGCCGGCCTTGGCTTTCGCCCCTGACACACCCATTTTTATGCCCGTGTTTGAGAT
>JAWVYE010000398.1:0-2492 GCA_033722905.1 Desulfobulbales bacterium | reverse complement strand
CTGAAAGGCCTGACTACAGGCGGTATGTTTTTAGGCGGGGGCATTCCACCCCGTATTCTGCCTTTTCTTCAGGAAGAAAGATTCATGCAGTCCTTTTCCAGGAAAGGGCGCATGAGCTACCTTTTGGAGGATATTCCCGTAAAGGTCATACTTAACCCGAAAGCTGCAATAATTGGTGCTGCATCCTTCGGCATGGGAATCAGGTTTACATCCCAATAATGTAGCGCGAGTCCATGGATAAAAAACACCTACAACGCCTGATCATAGTTTTTGCGGTCATTGTTGTGATTATCCTCTTCAAGGTCCTGGGACTCGGGCAGTACTTGACTCTGGAATACCTCAAGGCCTCCCAGGATAAATTTTCGCAACTTTATACCGCCAACAGGATTACCGTCATTGCCGCCTATATGGCGATTTACATAGTTGTCACCGCACTTTCCCTCCCGGGTGCTGCAGTAATGACGCTGGCCGGCGGTGCATTATTCGGCTTCTGGATCGGTTTCATCATTGTCTCATTTGCCAGTAGCATAGGGGCAACAATCGCCTGTTTTGTCGCCCGTTTTCTGATGAGGGACTGGGTCCAGAGCAAATTCGGAGAAAAGTTGTCCACCATCGATAAGGGTATTGAAAAAGAAGGTGCTTTTTATCTCTTTTCATTAAGACTGGTGCCGATCTTTCCTTTTTTTGTCATCAACCTGGCCATGGGATTGACTTCCATAAAACTTGTCACTTTCTACTGGGTGTCTCAAATCGGTATGCTGCCAGGAACCATGGTTTATGTGAATGCCGGCAAGGAACTGGGACAGATTGAAGCGCTCTCGGGTATCCTTTCCCCCGGCCTGATATTTTCGTTCATAATTCTTGGGCTTTTCCCGATTACGGTAAAAAAGCTTCTCTATCTGTATAAGAAAAAGACAGGCAGGTTGCCTCCAGCTGCAAAGGAGTCAAATAATGGCAAAGTATGATTTTGATCTTGGCGTATTGGGTGGAGGTGCTGCAGGACTGACCATTACCGCCGGTGGGGCTCAACTTGGGGCAAAAACACTTCTGGTGGAAAAGGAACCCGCCCTTGGCGGTGACTGTTTGCACTATGGATGCGTGCCCAGCAAAACCCTGATCCGAACCGCCCGGGCATATCATGAAATCAAGCATGCTGCAAAATTCGGATTACCCCGGGTGGAAGTGCCTCCCGTTGACTTCCAACAGGTTTCACAACGGATACGTTCAGTCATAGGTGTTATTCAGAAACATGATTCAGTGGAGCGTTTCTGTTCGCTCGGTGCCAGGGTTGAATTCGGCCAGCCTGAATTTCTTGACGAACATTCAATACGGCTCCATAACAAAACATATTCCGCCAAAACCTGGGCCATAGCCACCGGGTCATCACCGGCGGCCCCTCCTTTCAAGGGGCTCGATTCAGTTTCATACCTGACCAACAAGGACATTTTCTCTATGGATGAGCTCCCGGGTTCAATGATTATCCTCGGCGGGGGACCCATTGCCATAGAAATGGCCCAGGCGTTCAACAGGCTTGGCACCCGGGTTACCGTTATACAGCGCTCGCGGCAGATATTGAGCAGGGAAGATACGGACCTGGCCAACATGGTGATGGAAACCTTGATCCGCGAGGGTGTATTTTTTGTTCTCGGTTCAACCATAGTATCGATTAGTGAAGAAAACGGCAGAAAAAACGTGACCTTCAAGAACAGTGAAGGCAATGAAGACACCCTTTCTGCCCAAGCTCTGCTGGTCGCAATGGGAAGATCCCCGAATGTAGATGGCATGGGGCTTGAAAAGATAGGCATTGCCCATACCAGTAAAGGGATTGACGTCGACAGCCGGCTGCGCACAAATCATAAACATATCTATGCTGCAGGTGACATTACCGGAAAATATCAGTTTACCCATGCGGCAGGATACGAGGGTGGCATAGTTATCAGTAATGCCATTTTCCACCTGCCCCGGAAAACCGATTATACTTATCTGCCATGGTGTACGTATACCAGCCCCGAACTGGCAAGTATCGGTTTAAACGAAAAGGGTGCCGAGGCAGCTGGAATAAAATATTCCGTCTGGACCGAGGAGTTCCGGAACAATGACCGGAGTCTTGCCGAGGGTGAGGAGGAAGGCAGGATTAAAATGATTCTGGATGAGAAAGAAAACCCCCTGGGCATTCAGATTCTCGGACCCCGTGGCGGGGACCTCATCAGTGAATGGGTCGCTGTTTTAAACGGCAAGGTGAAGCTTTCCACCCTGGCCGGGGCAGTTCACCCCTATCCAACGCTGGGAGAGATAAACAAAAGAGTTGCCGGCTCATTTCTGTCTGAAAAAATTTTCTCCGACACGGTTAAAAAAGGCTTAAAATTTTTCTTTAACCTCAAGGGCCGAGCCTGTGAACTTTGATTTTTTTTATCGTTCAACATTTAAAGCTTGTCAAAACGTCATCACTTACATTATAAAGGCCCCTTTTGTAAATCTGAGCAAAGGTCAAT
>JAWVYE010000397.1:0-2495 GCA_033722905.1 Desulfobulbales bacterium | reverse complement strand
GGGCGGTCGTAATAGGCGGCGGGGCCATTGGCCTGGAAATGGCCGAGTCACTGGCGGATCTGTGGGGTGTGGAAACCTCGGTCCTTGAGTATATGGACCAGTTGCTGCCGCGGATAGTCGATCCGCCATTTGGGGCAATGCTTGCAAAACACCTTATAGATAACAAGGTGGCAGTCTACACCGGCGAATCCGCTACAGGTCTTGAAGGCGATGATTCGGGCAGGGTCTGCAGAGTGATTACCCCGAAGCGGACAATTAATGCGGAAATGGTCATTATGTCCGTAGGCGTGCGGCCGCGAACTGATCTTGCCCGTGAAGCGGGACTGCTCGTTTCGCCCCAGGGAGGCATAGTGGTGAACAACCGTATGCAGACCTCCGATCCTGACATATATGCAGCCGGTGACTGTGTTGAAATACTCAACCAGGTAAGCGGCATGAAGAATAATGCCCCCATGGGTTCACTTGCCAACCGCCAGGGCAGAATAGCCGCCGATAATATTGCAGGCATCCCGTCCAGGTTTGAAGGGTGGGTAGGCAGTTTTATCATGAAGGCATTTGACTGCTGCATCGGTGGCACCGGACTTAGCCACATCACGGCTAAAGCCTTGGGCTTTGATGCTGAAGTGGCCATAACCGCCCAATCTGACAGGGCGCATTTTTTTCCTACCCAGGCTGTTATCATGCTGCAGATGGTGTTTGACAAAACCAGCCGCAAGGTTTTGGGGCTTCAGGGTTTCGGCCCCATGAACGACTCTGTCCTGGCAAGGATAAACGCCGCGGCAGCCCTTATTGCCAAAGGTGCTGCAATTGAGGATTTCAGCAACCTGGAACTGGCATATGCGCCGCCGTTCTCCACAGCAGTGGATGCCTTGAACGCTACGGCAAACGTGGCTGACAACCTTGCGGCAGGCCGCCTGCGCACAGTATCAATAAGAGACTTCCTGGCGTGGATGGACAACCCCAAGACCGAGCCTGAGTGGTCGGCCCTTGATATACGGCATCCCAAAGAAGCTGCTGAATTTGTTGATAAATTCGGCCAGGATTTCTGGCTGGCCGTCCCCTATGTAAATATCCGCGCCAGGTACAGGGAACTGCCTAAAAATAAAATGCTGATCATCATTTGCGATGCGGGCACGCGTTCATCGGAAATACAGGTATTCCTGGATTCCGTGGGCTGGAAAAACAATCTGGTGCTTGGCGGAGGATTTAACGCCATCCGGAGAATAGGGGTTGACTGGTGGCCCGAGTGATATGCTGCAGCCTGAAAATACGGTTTGTCTTTGTGGCAATGTATTAGTCATGGTATTTACAAGAAAAATGTTCATTTTTAAGTTTAATTGGTATAGAATATTAACCCTGCAGAAGATAATTTTTTTACTGGGTGTTCAGACTTTTGTGTGAGCCATATCCTGCCATGGCATATTTCTTGATCCATCAGACGGGGGCCGAAAATGCCTATACATAAATTTCCAGAAAAGCATGAAGAGTTTGAAATTCAGGTTTACAAAAAACCTAAAAGCTTGAAGCTTCTCAAAGAAACCCATATCGCCTTCACCGGTTCACCCAGAAAACATCCTTATGACCCGGACAGGGTTATCTTAATCACCGACCCTTACAGCAGGATAACATCCTATTATGAGTTCAAGACCGCTGACATTTCATACGTGGAGGAAATGGTCAACCTGGTTGACATGGACGGCGAAACGGTTCCCATGGCAAGAATCTGGGTCAAGAAAAAAAGTGTCGGCTCACGGGCTTCCCTGTTTATTGTTGATGATACAACGGTATGAGCCGTATGCAGTAAATGCTGAAGCCCAGGATAAGACTCGGCAGCATCACCCTGTTGAAACTTACCTTTGATTTTGATCTGAACGATAACAGAGGGGTAATGGGACCCGCAACGCGAAGCTGGTATATAGCCAGTTTACTACTCATACTCGGTATTATTCTTTATTTGGTTCTTATTCTTTGGTCATCCCGGATGGTTGAAAAATCATATTCAGGCCGCTTCTTACCCCTTTCTGATCTGGAAAAACAAATCAGCGCCAATCTGCACGGCCATATTTTTCTACTGGCAGGAGAAATTGGTGAAAGAAACATCTGGCTGCCGCATAAGCTCTATGAAGCAGCTGCCTATATTGAAAATACCTGGCAAAAGCAAGGCTATACCGTCCAACGACAGGAATATGAAGCCCGGGGAGTAAAATCAGCCAATTTAATAGTTGAAATCCCGGGCAATGGACTGGCTGACCAGATAATAATTGTCGGGGCGCATTATGATTCTGTACTGGGCTCACCCGGCGCCAATGATAATGGTTCAGGTGTTGCATCATTACTGGAAATTTCACGGCTTCTCATGGGAAAAAAACTGGCCAGGACAGTCCGGTTCATTGCCTTTACCAACGAAGAGCCCCCCTTTTTTCTGCGGCGGGAGATGGGAAGCAGGGTTTATGCCTCCCGGGCCCGCAACTACAAGGAAAATATAGTAGGTATGC
>JAWVYE010000396.1:0-2505 GCA_033722905.1 Desulfobulbales bacterium | reverse complement strand
TGAAAACCGGTGAACCATTCCATATAGTCTTTTTTTAAATCAGGCCAGGAGAAACGGCTGGTCAGGGCATGTCCCTGTGTGATGTCTGTCTTGTCAGCATTCAGCAGAAGGGCTTTCAGCCTGCCGGCCAGTTCTCCGTTCTCATAAAGATACTGCGGTGGAAAAAGTTCCGGATATGAAAGCCGTTTTGGCAGCAGTGGATGTCAGCCGGCCCGAACTGCTTCAATGACAGAAATGACGTAAAATTCATGGGTGGCTGTTGAAACCACAATATATCCTGTCTGCAGCAAGCGGGCATATTTTTCCCGTGATTCGACAAAACCGCAATGCAGGATCTTCTGCTGCAATTTTTCCAGGGCGGCGGAAAAAATTGACGGTTTTCGCCTGAATGACTGTCCCAGGATGATCAGTCGGAAATCAATTCCTGTATCATTTAGGGCAAACAGAGTTGCAAAAAATAATTCCGGGTCTTTATCATGCTCCCATCTGTGGTTCCAGACAATCACCGGAATTTCCTGCATTTCTCTCTGTGCCTGCCGGGCCTTGTCAATGTGTTTGAAATCCAGGCCGGGATTCAGAATTGAGGACTTTGCTCTAATTTTCTCCATGATTCCTGCAAGTTTCATATCAGGACATATTTTCAGCAGCTGCTCCACACCCCTCAAAAAGGTTTTAAAGTTATAGCCGGTGTTGAAAGCGACCCTGTCGGAGGCCAGTACCGTGGTGAGATTGGTCAGACCGAAATGAAAGTCACGTTCATCTTCTTTACGGACCGGATAGGCGAACTGATTTTCGTGAAAATAGGTAAAAAGGGGTATTTTGCTCATGGAGGCCGGCAGCAGTGAACGCAGGGTTGCCACATCGACAAAGGAGGAACAGAAAAGTGCATCAACCTTTGTTTTTTCGGTCAGCGGGACAATCTTGTCGGCTAAATACGGAGCTGCAAGGCGCATGCGCCATTTCCATTTTCTGGCCGGCAAGGTCAGGAGGATGAAATCATAAGGAAGATGTGACTGCAGGCCATCGAGGAATGTCTTGTGTGAACCTCCGTAATACGGTTCAAGTGCCAGGATCTTCACCTCAACTCCTTTGCAGGATAAGATTGTGCAGTTCATCTACTTCCATGGCAAAAGAAGGCGGCAGCAGAATGGTGGTGTAGCTATCCACAATAAGGGCCGGACCGGCTAGGGTGAGCCCTGCCGCCATGGAATCCCGGTTGTACACGGGGACCTTGACCGGGACAGGCTCAAAGTAAAGTTGCTGTTCGGCAAGCGGTTCAATATTTCCATGGGTGCTTTTCTTTTGCCGGGGAAGGGTCTGTTTTTTCCGGTTCACTTTAACAGAGCACTGTATTGAAATCAGCTCAAGGGCGGAATCCTCCAGGCTGTATCCGAAATTATGCTCATGGGCAAGATGGAACAGTTCAATAAAATTTTTTCTGTATGGAATGCAAAGTTCGTATGACTGCCCCTGGTAACGTAGGTTAAGGAAGCTGAAAACATCCAGGTCGTTCTGTTCACCGCTGGCGGCCAGGGCTTTTGCCTCGGCCAGACCCTTATCGACAAGTTTATTCATACTAGCGGCAAGGACGGGGGAGTTCAAGTCTTTGCCGCGCAGGAACAATGTCTGCATGTAATCCAGGGTCGGTTCAGCAAATATCATGCCCTGGGCCGATAAAATACCGGCCCTGGCGGGAATGACTATATTCTTGATATTCAGTTCTGCGGCCAACTCACAGCAATGCAGACCAGAGGCGCCGCCAAACGCAAAAAGGCTGAACTCCTTGGGGTCATAGCCCCTTTCAAGAGAAACGGCATGGACAGCTTTTGCCATGCTTGCATTGACTATACGGATGATACCCAGTGCCGCAGCAACGGGATCAAGCCCCAACTGGTCTGCAAGTTTTTTCATGGCAGCATGCACTTTCTCTTTATGCAGTTTCATGGAGCCGCCCATGAAGTGGTTCGGCAGCAGGCGGCCGAGAAAAAGGTTCGCATCGGTCACCGTCAGTTCCCTGCCTCCGGCTCCGTAACAGATGGGGCCCGGCCTGGCACCGGCACTTTGCGGGCCAACCCTCAGCAGACCTCCTGAGTCAACATGAGCCAATGAACCGCCCCCTGCCCCGACTGTATGGATATCCAATACCTCGATCCTGATGGGATAGCCGTCAATGCTGTGCTCTCTGGTCAGGGTTGGATTTTGATCGCAGAGTGAGACATCTGTGGATGTCCCTCCCATATCAAAGGTAATAATCCTGGCAAAACCGGTTTCCGCAGCTACCTGATGCGCTCCGTGCACCCCTCCCGCCGGACCGGAAAGGACTGTATTAATGGCCCGCTTTTCAATACCGGCGGCCGGCAGAATACCGCCGTTTGACTGCTGGATGTTCAGGGTAATACGGCCAAGCTGAGATAGAAGACGTTTTATATAAGAAGAAACCACCGGCCCGAGGTATGCATTGATAAGGGTAGTGGTCAAGCGTTCGTATTCCCTGAACTCGGGCAG
>JAWVYE010000395.1:0-2518 GCA_033722905.1 Desulfobulbales bacterium | reverse complement strand
TTTAAGCCGTCGCCGGTAAAATTCGAAATCAGGGGTAATCACTTCAAACTGTTTGTCATCCACCTGAATATCCCACTTATGAGAATCAATATGACCAAGAAGACTAATGGTGAAAATACTTTTTTCTCCTTTGACCACATATTTGTGCCAGACTTCCGGCCGGTGCTCCGGCCCTACCTTGGCAGTCATCGGCTTAAGTGATTCCCGCACCAGGCTCAACCGGTTGTGATAGACGAGGGTACAGGCAATAACCATGAGTTCAAGCTTTTCCTGGGGAGGATCAATTTTCATGGTTCCCTGTTCAAAATGCTCTGCAATAAAGTCAGTTGAAAGCCGGCCCTCGATGAATGCCGGATGATTGAGAATGGCATTGGCGAAATCTGCATTAATTATGACACCTTCGAGATGAAATTTGTTCAAGGCATGGATCAGAGATTTTCTCGCCTCTTCCCTGGTCTCGCCCCAGGATATGGCCTTGGTCAGCATGTTGTCATAATAGACGCTGACCCGGCTGCCCGCCATGATGCCGCTGTCCATCCTGATATTTTTACCCCGTGGCTCTGCATAGCGGGTTATCAGGCCGGTGGATGGTAAAAAGTTGCGGTCAGGTTCCTCGGCACAGATACGGGCCTCTATGGACCAGCCGCTCAGGCTGACATCCTCCTGATTAAATGGCAGCTGCTGCCCTGCCGCGACCTGCAGTTGCAGTTCAACCAAGTCAAACCCGGTGATCATTTCAGTCACCGGGTGTTCCACCTGCAACCGTGTGTTCATTTCCAGAAAATAAAAATCCCCGCGGGGATCAAGGATGAATTCTACTGTCCCGGCATTTGTGTATCCGGCTTCACGGGCCAGGCTGCAGGCACGCTCGCCGATATCGCGGCGCATCTCGGGCGTCAGGGCAAGAGATGGGGCCTCTTCGATTACCTTCTGGTAGCGGCGCTGAATAGAACACTCCCGTTCGCCAAGATAGATAACTTTGCCATGCTGGTCGGCTATGATCTGGATTTCTATATGCCGCGGTGTCTCCACGTAGCGTTCCAGGAAAATTTTGTTGTCACCAAAGGCTTTGCGGGTTTCCTCCTGACCGGCCTTGAGGGCTGACTCTAGTTCATCATGGCTGTGGGCGATGCGCATGCCGCGGCCGCCGCCGCCGGCCGCCGGTTTGAGCAGGACAGGATAGCCGATATTTTCGGCTATGGATCGGACCTCTTCAAGGTCAGAAACCGGCTGGTTATGGCCCGGCACCACCGGGACACCCGCCTGCAGCGCCAGGTTTTTGGAAGCGATCTTGTCGCCTAGCATGGCAATGACAGGAGCCGGCGGACCAATGAATACCAGCCCTGCCGCAGCGGTCATCTCGGCAAAGTCTGCATTCTCGGAAAGAAAGCCGTAACCCGGATGAATTGCCTGGCAGCCTAGATCCTCGGCAGCGGCTATGATCTTATCCTTCAGAAGGTAGGACTGTTCTGAAGGAGGCGGTCCAAGATACACAGACTCGTCAGCTTCCTCAACGTGCAGGGCCCGGCTGTCAATCTCTGAGAATACGGCAACGGTTTTAATACCAAGTTTCCTGCAGGTTTTGATAATACGCACCGCAATTTCCCCACGGTTGGCAATAAGTATCTTTTCAAACATGGCAGCCTCGTTAATTTTTTCAGTGTTACAGTGGAATGTTCCCGTGCTTGCTGCTGGGATTTTTCTTGTCCTTGCTTTCCAGAAACTGCAGGCTGCGGATGAGCCGCTGCCTGGTATCTCTCGGTGTGATAACATCATCGATATAACCCTTCTTTGCAGCCAGGAAAGGGTTTGCAAACGTCCTGCGGTATTCCTCTGTCTTCTGGGCCAGCAGATCATCTGGATTCTCTGCTGCCTGTATCTCCTTGCGGTAGATGATCTCTGCTGCACCTTTCGGGCCGAGCACTGCAATCTCAGCTGTGGGCCAGGCAAAGTTAACATCGCAGCGGATATGCTTGGAATTCATTACCACATATGCACCGCCGTAAGCCTTTCGCAGTATCACGGTTATGCGGGGCACCGTAGCTTCGACAAAGGCATAAAGCAGTTTGGCGCCGTGCCGGATGATACCGCCATGTTCCTGTTCCGGCCCCGGCATAAAACCAGGGACATCAACAAGGCAGATGAGCGGGATATTGAATGAATCGCAGAAGCGTACGAAGCGGGCAGCCTTGGTTGAGGCATTGACATCAAGAACTCCGGCCAGGACAGCAGGCTGGTTGGCGATAAGGCCGATGGTTTGGCCTCCGAGTCGGCCGAAGCCGCAGATAATGTTACGGGCATACTGGGCCTGATATTCGAGAAATTCAGCCCCGTCCAGAATGCTGGTAATCAGGATCTTCATGTCATAGGTCTGGTTGGGATTGGACGGAATAAGATAGTCCAAGGCCGGGTCTGAACGGTCAAGGGGATCGCGCAGATCAAGGAGCGGCGCTGTCTGCCGGTTGTTGGAAGGCAGATAGTTGATAAGCCGCCTTACCTCGCGCAGGCAGAGGATATC
>JAWVYE010000394.1:0-2524 GCA_033722905.1 Desulfobulbales bacterium | reverse complement strand
TGCGCCGGCGGGGAGTCACTGGCCGCATGGCCATGGGGGGGGAAGGACCTTGTCTCCATAAATGGAATCACTTATTCGCCGGAAGAGTACAGGCAATGGTGGCAGATCTGGAAAGAACCTGACAGCAAGGTGCCGGAAGAGCCGGATGAATTTATCAAGTGGAAGCTCAAGGTCCAGGAAGCCGAGATCATGGAGCTGGATCAAGCCGCCGATTTCAAGAATAATATGGAGGTGTTTCTCAATGCCAGAACCAGGATGTTTCTTAAATATGACGAGGTTGACTCAAAAATAACAGTATCTGAAGAGGAATTACAGGCCAGGTTTAATGAGGAATATAACCCCGTATGGCATGTGACCGCCCTTTATTTTGCCTCTGAAACAGAAGCCATGCGGGCTTACAAGTCGGTAATTGACAGGCAAGCCACCTTCATGGAGCTTAAAGACATGGCGCCGGAAAAAGGCGGGCCACAGCAAGTCAAGCAGGGGGACATCCAACCGTATAACCTGCCGAAAGACGGGGTGTTTTCCCTGATTCCCGAACTGGAAGAAGATGAAATATCCGCCCCGCAGCTGGAAAAGGGACATTTTATCATACTTCGCCTTGATGGCAAAAAGAGACTCGGCGCTGATGATTTTGAGGCCATGAAAAAATCAATCAGCCATACTTTGCGCAAGGAAAAAGAAGGGGCTTTGACCAACGACCTGTTGAAAAGGCTGTGGGAAAAATATGAGGTCAAAGTAGATGAGGACCTTACTGCAATGGTGATTGCCGGCGATGTGCCTGAGGAAGTGAAGAACAAGCCCTTTATATTAACCAACAGGGAGAATCTGCCCCTGCATATCCTCATGCGGGACCTGGCCGTGGAAATGAAGATGCTGGGAAACAGAAAAATGGGGCAGGAGGAACTGGAAAAGAAGGTCAACGGCCTGACCCGTGGCATCATCTATGATGCCATCCTCAACTGGGAGGCCCGGGCAAGGAAATACGAAGAAAAGGAGCCGTTTAAGTGGTCGTACCAGTTTTTCCGGGAGAACCGCCTGAAGAAAAGGTATGAGGCGGTCGTCATGGGGTCGCAGGTTTCTGTTACAGACGACGAGTTGCGCAACTATTACCAGGCAAACAGAGATGACTTCAACACCAAGGGCAGTTATGAATATACCACCCTGACAGGTGATAAAAGCGTGGTGGAGAAAATAGCGAAAGAGATTGAGCTGGGGCAGGATTTCTTTGTGGCGGCAAAGAAATTCGGCGGCCAGTTGAACCCCAAGCGGGATATGAACGAAAATAAAATTGAACCGGTGGAACTTGAGGCCATAAAAGGTCTGGCCGCCGGCCAGGTGAGCCAACCATATGAAAAACTTGGCAAACTGCATATTGCCAAACTGGTTGACATCAAGGCGCCTGAGCCCAAGCCCTTTGAAACGGTAAAAAATGATATTCATAAAAGAGTTTCCCGCCAGAAATACAGGAACATTAAAAAGGAATATACAGAGCGGCTGCTGTCCCAGTCCGAGGTCTCTGTAAACCGGAGAGTGTGGGCAAATCTGCGCCGGGAACTGCAGAAGTGATAACGGTTTCAGCGTATTATGCCGCGATTATGCATACCATCGGCATGTAATTGGCAAATGGTTGCTTTACAAGGGAAAGGCAAAACGCCTAAATGAAAAGATACAGTTCAGAGGTTGTTGTGAAGAGAGTGAAAAAAAATATACTATTAATCTTGGTGTTGCTGGGAACACTTTTAATCATTGCAAGTTGCGCTCCCCAGCAACAGACGGTGCAGCGCGGCAGACAGGCCCAGAAAAAATGTACGGATTGCCATACTGACCTGGCTGTGGCATTCCAACAGGGCGTCGTCCATTCACCGGTTGCCAAAAATAACTGCAGGGCGTGTCATTTGCCCCACGGCATAATCGGCAGTATCCTTCTGCGCAATTCGCCGCCGGAATTATGCTTTCGCTGCCACCAGGGCATGCGGGGTGAAAGTGAAGGGGTATCGGTGCATGGCCCGGTAAAAGAGGGGGAGTGCCAAAAATGTCATAATCCCCATAACAGTGATTTTGAGCATCTGTTGAAGGGGCAGGGTAATGAATTCTGCTTCGGCTGCCATGGCAAAAGTGATTTTCTCAGGCAGAATATCCATGCCCCTGTGGAAGAGGGGTGCGGCACCTGCCATGCGCCGCATAAGGGGGATTTTGCGCCGCTGTTGACCCAGAAGCCTGCCGCCTTGTGCAATTCCTGCCATGATACAGGTGAAGATACTTTTATTCAAGCCCATGGCGATTTTCCGGTTACTTCCGGCTGCCTCCTCTGCCATACGGAACACAGCTCGGATAATGACGGCATGCTCAAGATTGTTGTCCACCCACCGACAGTGGATAAGGAATGTTCAGTCTGCCACAGTACGGACAGCACAAACAGGATTACGCTGAATGGTGATGCCGATGGACTGTGCCAGGAATGCCATGACAAGGAGTCCGCTGCCGGATTGACCTATCATGATCCCTATGCGGAAAACAGCTG
>JAWVYE010000393.1:0-2529 GCA_033722905.1 Desulfobulbales bacterium | reverse complement strand
GTCACGGGCCTCGTCAAGGTCTTCCAGGTAGCGGGCCAGCTGGTCTGAAACCTCACGCAGCCTGATCCTGGCAGCATCGTCCAACCAGGCAATTTTTTCGGTGAACATGCGCGCGAGTGCTTCCCGTTGGGGTGCAAGATAACGCCTGAGGCTGATTGCCTGCCTGCGCAGGTCTGCCAGCTGTGAACGGAGCTGGCGGCTTTCAGCTGTCAGCACCTGATCTTCCAGGTCGGCAACCTGGTCTTCCAGGTCATCAATAACCTGGCGCATACGCTCCATGATACGCCCGGAGAGATGCACCAGGAATTCTCCCATGGATTCCGGGCCGCTGCCGTTTTCCAGAGCATATTGAATGTCGGCGACTGAAAGAAGCCTGCGCCGCCGGGTGCTGATAATGCGGTTGTTTTCAAACCAGACCCTGATGCCCACCATGTCCTCAGGGTCGGAGCCGGGATTCATGTTTACGCCCCGCAGGCCAAGCAGTAAACCATCATTGAAAAGAGTGCAGCGGGGGCGGGAGTCCTCTTCCATTAGTGCTTCAATGATGACTTCGTTAAGCCCGCTATTTTCTATAAGCCAACTTTGAGTATCAGGTTTACTGTAATCAAGGTGAACCCAGAGTAATCCCTGTTGTGGTTGCCAGGAATTTATCTCATCCCAGCCGACTTTTCTGCCGCCCCCTTTGCCGTCAAGAATATAGGCCAGGATGAGTCCTTCGCTCTCAGTTGTCATGTGCCCAAACCGTTATTTAATTTTTTTCAGGCCCGCAAATGCTTCATGTACCGGTGGGTCAAAATGGATATCAACCTGGTGGAAGGCAATGGTTATGCCGTTATCCTTTAAGGCAAACCAGATTGCCTTGCGCAGCTCAGACATATACACTCTCTGTTTCCATGGTTCATCAACATTGAGGTAGACACCAAACACAACAGCGGAATCACCGAAATTCTGCAGCAGAACACGCGGCTGCGGCTCCGGCAGCCGCCAGGGTATATTTTTTGCTGTTTCTTCAAGAACTTCTATTACCTTTTTCATGTCAGAATCATAGTGAACGCCAACCTCTGCACCCAGCCTGAATTCATTGTCGCGCAGGGTATAGTTTTTCACGGTCGACTGTGAAAATATTGAGTTGGGCATGATGAGCTCCTCTTCCCGCCAGGTTCTTACAATGGTCGTCCTGATGCCCATGTCGATAACTTTTACCACCACTCCTTCAACTTCCAGAATATCGCCCGGCTTAATGGTACGTTCAACAAGCAGTATAATGCCTGAGACAAAATTCTGGACAATATTCTGCATGGCAAAACCGATGGCAATGGCAAAAACGGCACCGGCAGCAAAAAGAGCGCTGATATTGATACCAATGGTCTGCAGACCGATGCCGAAACCGATAATCACTATTGTATAGTGAACAAGCCGCAGGAGGGCCGCCAGGGTTCCCTCGCGCTTCTGGAATTTATGGCCCATTGTTTTCCTGAGGGCACTCTGGAGAACCATGGAAATGGTAACTGAAACAATAATTATCAGGAAGAAGATAAAAATGGAAATAACGGTAACTTCCGTGCCGGATAGCTTAAACAGGGGCTTGGAGGCAATCTCAGCAAACTGCTTAATAACATTTTCCAGACTCAACTTGCACCTCGCAGAACAATTCTTAAAAAATCAACAAAATCAATAACTAGACTGAATTATTACAATTTTACTTTGTTTTGCTGATAAAAATCAACCATAAAAAAACGTAGTGTCCCAGGGTGGCAAATCATTAGCTATTATAGTAACAAATACTTTACGCTATGGTTTTTATTTATACCAAAAAAAACAAAAAAGAATTATCCTGGTAGCACAATTATTGTGGACATTCTGGTGAGTTACAATAAAAAGAGGTGCACAAAATGAAAATAGCCGTTGTTTATAATCGTATGAGTAAAAAGGTGATCAACCTTTTTGGCATGCCGAACAGGGAAAAATACGGCCTCAAGTCCATCAAGCGGATTACCGATGCCCTGAAAAAGGGCGGTCATCAGGTCATTGCCCTGGAAGGCGACAAGGACCTGATAGACAATCTGGAAGACTTTATGCCGCAGGTGCTGAAAGGAGAACGGCCGGGCATGGTTTTTAACCTGTCATACGGTATCCAGGGGCAGGCGCGCTATACCCATGTGCCGGGAATATTGGAAATGGTCGGCATCCCGTATATAGGCTCCGGCCCCCTGGCGCATTCCCTGGCACTGGACAAGGTTGTTGCCAAAATGATAGTCCGGCAGAATGGTGTGCCCACCCCGGATTTTGCGGTTCTGGACGGCCCGGGCTTTACAATGGTGGACCTCAAATTCCCCTTGATCGTCAAACCGAAAAACGAAGCAGTTTCATTCGGCATCCGCATTGTCAATACCGAAGAGGAACTGCGCGAAGCAGCAGGAGTCATTTTTGATAAATTCCAACAGCCTGTGCTGGCCGAACAATACATAGCAGGCAGAGAAATCAATGTGGGCATCCTGGGCAACAGCCCCCCGGAAACTTTTTTGCCGG
>JAWVYE010000392.1:0-2537 GCA_033722905.1 Desulfobulbales bacterium | reverse complement strand
CTGGGAGACTCTGAAGATATTGCCGGTGCTGTGGCCTACCTGGCCACGGATGATGCAAAATATGTGACCGGACAGGCGATCCATGTCAATGGTGGAATGTTTATGGGATGATCATGGCAGAGGAAGATCCTTTGGCGGAATAATTCCTGGAAGCATTTATTTATTTAATCATATATGCTTTATTTATAAAGGTTAACAAGACAACGAATATTTAAGGAGATTTAACATGTCGGCAGAAGAAAAAGTGATTGATATCATTGTTGAGCAGTTAAGTGTTGATAAGGATAAGGTCGTGCCTGGAGCATCTTTTGTTGATGATCTTGGTGCCGATTCTCTCGACCTTGTTGAACTGATTATGGCAATGGAAGAAGCATTCGGAATAGAGATCCCCGACGAAGTGGCTGAAAAGATTACGACGGTTAAAGATGCCATTGAACATGTAGATAAAGTTTCATAAACTTCCCTTTCTTCTCGTATCCACCTGGATATCAATTGTGGACCGGTCAATAATTGGCTCTACCAGGGCCTGTTTATTGGCTTACAGCAGGTCCTGTGATATGCAGAAGACATGGATATAAAGCGAGGCTGTAAATAATGAAACGTAGGGTAGTGGTAACAGGAACAGGTCTGATTACCCCTTTGGGAACCGGGACTGAGAAAACCTGGCGCAACTTGTGTGCCGGCCAGAACGGCATAGACCTTATAACCCGCTTTGATACAAGTAACTTTTCAGTGAAGATAGCTGCTGAAGTCAAAGATTTCAGCGCCGTGGATTATATCGAGCCCAAACTGGCAAGACATCTTGATCCTTTTGTCCAGTATGCTGTTGTAACAGCTGGCATGGCACTGACCGAAGCCGGTTTGACCATTGATGATACGAACGCCGAACGGATCGGTGTTTTTACCGGTAATGGCATAGGCGGTTTGACAACCATTGAAAAATACCACCAGATTTCTCTGGAGCGGGGTCCCCGCAAGATCACCCCTTTTTTTATTCCCATGGTTATTTCAAATATGAGCGCAGGTCAGGTTTCCATCGTCTATGGCCTTAAGGGACCGAATCTTTCTGTGACCACAGCATGTGCTGCAGGCACCCATGCCGTAGGAGAAGCCTTCCGTTCAATAAGCCGCGGGGATTGTGATGCTGCCATTACCGGCGGCAGTGAGTCAACTATCTGTCCATTGGCAGTCGGCGGCTTTAACGCCATGAAAGCACTGTCCCGGCAAAATGAAAATCCGGAGAAGGCGTGCAGGCCCTTTGACAGGGACCGGGACGGTTTCATCATCTCCGAAGGAGCGGGGATGATGATTTTAGAGGAGCTTGAATATGCCCGCAAGCGCGGCGCCCAGATACTTGCTGAAGTTGTCGGCTTTGGTTTATCAGGGGATGGCTATCATATGGCAGCCCCGCCCGATGACGGTGACGGAGCGGTACGGTGCATGCAGATGGCCCTGGATGACGCCGGTCTTGCCCCCGGGGAGATTGATTACATAAATGCCCATGGTACCTCCACCCCCCTAAACGATGTTGTTGAAACCAGGGCGATAAAAGCTGTCTTTGGTGAACACGCATATAAACTTGCCGTCAGTTCCACTAAGTCAATGACCGGTCATATGCTCGGTGGCGCCGGAGGTATTGAGTCTGTTTTTCTGGCTCTATCCATCAAGAATCAAATAATTCCACCCACTATAAATCTGGAAAACCCTGATCCGGAATGTGATCTGGATTATGTGCCTAACAAGGCAAGAGAGACCGTTATAAACGCAGGTATCTCCAATTCTTTCGGGTTTGGCGGTACCAATGCAGTTCTTGCCATGAAAAAATTTGCTGAGTAAAGCTAGTTACATTATAGAGGTGACGGCATGAAGGTGGCTATTGGATGTGATCATGGCGGGATTGATCTGAAAAAAACAGTGATATCAGCACTTGTGGAACTGGGACATGAGATTGACGACCGGGGATGCTACTCAACTGATTCGGTTGACTATCCCGAATTTGCCAAGTCTGTCACTACACTGGTGCTGGACGGTAAATGCCAGTGCGGTATTCTTATTTGCGGCACCGGTATCGGTATGTCAATGGTTGCAAACCGCATACCTGGAATAAGGGCTGCAGTTTGCCATGAAATGTTTTCCGCCAGAATGAGCCGGGAACACAATGATGCCAATATTCTCTGTCTCGGGGCAAGGGTTATCGGTCCGGGGCTGGCAGCGGAAATTGTTCAGACCTGGATGAAATCAGAGTTTGCCGGCGGCAGGCACCAGCGCCGGATTGATATGTTTTAAAATTACTATCCACAATTTTTAAATATCCTGAATCCATAGAACAATGTCAACTTTGAAGAACTTTGATCCGGAAGTCCACAGCGCCATAAAGCATGAGTTGGAACGCCAGCGCTACTATCTTGAACTGATCGCTTCGGAGAATATAGTCAGTGAAGCGGTACTTGAGGCCCAGGGTTCAATTTTTACCAATAAGTATGCCGAAGGCTATCCCAGCAAACGGTATTATGGCGGCTGTGATTATGCTGACACCG
>JAWVYE010000391.1:0-2560 GCA_033722905.1 Desulfobulbales bacterium | reverse complement strand
GCAGACAAAATAATCCTGTTGTTAATGCTTCTGACCGCTTTTGCAGGTCCGGTTTCTACGGCCGGGGCCCAGGAATACGGGGGCGGGCCCATTGTTTTTATTAAACCGGTGCGGGCGGTAATTTTTGAACATAAATATCACCTTGGCAGGGAGCTGAAATGCCAAAGCTGCCACCCGGATCTGTTTGCCAGGAAAGCTGGCGAGGTTGAGCAAAAAGATGATTTTACCATGGCATCATTCGAGCAGGGAAAATACTGCGGTAAGTGTCATGACGGCACGCGGGCCTTTGCAGTCACTGAGAAATGCAACTGGTGCCATATAGGGGTTCAGGGGCATAAGAAACTGGAAGAGTATGAATTGGGAATAAAGTAGGCACCGGGCCGGCATTTAAAAATCAGGGGAAAAAATGGCACGTAATATTGATGACTTGGAAGAGGGGAGGCTGGCCAGTCCTTCGGTTAAATGGTTGACGCATCTCTTTTCCCTGATTGTCATCGCAGGGTTGACAGCGGGAACATATGCAACCATGACCGGGTTGGTAAATGCCTACGGTATTTCGCGGGAAATTCCCTGGGGAATATTGACCTCCTCGTTTGCTTTTTTTGCCACAACTTCAACAGGGTTGTGCCTGCTTGCCGCCATCAGCCATGCCTACGGCGTAACGCCTCTGAGGCCTTTAGGGAGCCGTGCCGTCTACCTCGCCATTGTCTCTACCGTGACCGCGTTCATGCTTCTGGCCTTCAGCATGGAAAGTCCATGGCTTTTTGTTTACTACAACGCCGTGTCACCTAACCTGACATCCAATATATGGTGGCTGTCCACCCTCTACGGCATAATGTCCGGCTGCCTGTTCATGCGCTTTGCCTTCCTGGTAACAGGCGGCCAGGGACTGGCTTTGAGTTTCGGCATAATTGCTGCGGTCGCTGCCATGGGCGCAAATAATAATCTCGGCGGCTTGTTTACCCTGGCCTCAGACCCGCCCATCTGGTTCGGGATTCAGCTGCTTGTGCTCTTTCTTGCATCGGCAGTCTTATGCGGCACCGCAACAATAATAATATTCACCGTCCTGGCCTGTAACCTGCGGAAGCAGAAAATAATCGGCGAGACCTACAAGGCACTTGAGACAGCAGCAACACTGCTGGCCCTGATGATCGGCATAGTGCTGGTTGTAACGGCAGCCAGGTTCTATGGCATGTTTTTCAGTGACACCCCTGATCCGGGGGCTGCTGCAGCCCAGGCCCTGATCAAGGGACCCCTGGCTTTTAATTTCTGGGGCTTTGAAATTGTCACCGGTCTCATAATGCCGCTGCTGCTCCTGGTCATCACCAAAACAAAATCCATCCGGGCAATGACGCTTGCCTCCTGCATGGCCCTGGTCGGTGCGTATGTCCAGAGAATTGACCTGGTATACAGCGGCCAGATAGTGCCCAAATATTCCGGCTGGAATGACCTGCCGCAGTTTCTGCATTATTTCCCCAGCCCCGCCGAACTTATCGTGGTTATCGGGGCATTTGCTCTAGTCGGTTTTGGTTTCCTCTTGGGAGAGAGGTTTGTCGGGAGGCTTTTCCGCCTTTATTGAACCGGTCCGCTGCCTATTCCGCACCGTCTGTCATCGGTGTGTCTGCTGGATTTGCCTGGTGCTTTTTTTCTGCCTGAACACTGTCCCAGCCATCCCGGTAGCCTTTGTGGTAGAGTTTGCGCAAAAGGGGATTGTCGGTTCCGGCTTCAGGTAACTGTTCCAACCCCCGGGCCCGTTGCACGCCGTGTGAATAACCAGTCTCGTAAAACTCTTTCTGTTGTTCCGCCTCGGTCCTGACACCGTATATGATTGACCCCATACAGTTTTTGATGATCATGGCTGTCAGTACCAGGATAATAACTGCGGAGACCCTTATGCCCCATTTTGTATACAGGGGTATCTCCGATTTTACTTTGTCAGGCACCATGTTTTCTACAGTAATTTTTTGTTATGTTAACAGTGAGAAACACACGAAAGTCTCAATCATTACCAGATATGCTGCAAGTATGAAACAATAATTCTTGTCTGCAGCAGCCAGCGACATCCAGACCTGTCATCCTGTCCAATATACACTTTTGCATCTAAAAAAAATATGAGTCTGTCCGGGGCGGCGGCAACTACCACAAAGTGGTAAGTCAATAAAAATACTTGCAAAATTTATCAAATCTATATAATAATTAGTCAATCATTTTAAAGTGTTAGCAGGGTTTTATTTGGGAATGAATTCCCGTTAATAATGCATATTGAATAATATGAAACATTCTATTGCTAATTTACTGCACTGGCCTCCCTTTATTTCCACTATTCCCACCGGTTTTATATGTCATTTTGCTGAAATCCCTCTTGTACAAAGATGGGATAAGTGTTTTTTGTGAAATTGTTTTTGATTGTCGGAATTTTAACAGGCTGTGGCACATGCGATGCACAAGAATATAAAAAAAATACTGGAGGTCTTCAGCACCATGAGAAAAAAGGCTAGGTTTACAGCTGGTGTTTTTGTCGCTCTCTTAATTTTCTGCATCCTGCCGACAGTAGGGTATG
>JAWVYE010000390.1:0-2562 GCA_033722905.1 Desulfobulbales bacterium | reverse complement strand
CACCATCTGGAAGGAGACGATCACCCCGACCAGAACAGCGACCAGTCCCCAGACAATGCTCCAGTTGACAAAGCTTCTCACAATGTCGTAATTGTATTCTGCTTTTTCCATCTTCCCTCCTCTCTAAGATTTTTTACTAACGTTTTCCATATTGGTCATTTCTATCTATGATGCAATTACCGGTTTTTCTCACCAAACCGCCCTGAGTTTGTATTCCTTGCGAACCCTGTCAACTTCACGTTCAAGCTCTACGCGCCATTCTGCATGAATACGGGCGGCGGCAGGGGCAATGAGCTCCGGCAGGCCGTAAACCAGACGGTCTGAAGCACTGGAAGCCTCGATGACCGCTTCAATGGAGCGGGCTCCGAATTTGAACCGGGCCAGCAGCAGCCGCAGCAGCAAACCTGAGGTTTTGCGGGCCGCCTTCTTCCAGTGCGTATCCATCTGGTGGGCTATGATGAAAGCCCTCTTTATCAGGATGCGATGCAGATCTTCGAGCTGTTCATCGGTGGCTGATTCCTGCAGCAGCGAGTTATCAATTTCTATGCCGTCTATGTCCAAAACAGCACGCAGCCTGCTCATGAAGTCTGGAATTTTCAGGGTCTTGACCAGCTCCGCTGTCCTGGGATCCTCCTGCTTCAGGAGCTCCTCCATGCCGGCCCAGCTGGATTTGACGCCGCCGGCAAAAACAAAAATGGCGCGGCCGATATAGTAGGGCGTGCCGTGCACATAAGTGACACCATCCTGCATGGAGGGCAGAAAATAGCGGAGATAGCCGAATTCGTGGTTGTCATAGCGGCAGTCGAATTCATCCCAGAAAACTATGGGGACCTTGCTCCGGGCAACCGAGGCCCGGATCGGCTCGATGGCAGAATTGATTTCTTCCGGCCTGTCAAACTGGGTCAGGTTGAACTCGAAAAAGTCAAAGGGATTGCTGTCAAATTTATTGGCAATGACCCGGGCCACCTCTTTTACCGAAAATGATTTTCCTGAACCCGGCGGGCCAAAAACGCCCAGGCAGAGAGGGCGCTGAAAGGTTTCCCGGGAAACATAACTGTCCATGACGTTCTGGAGGGTGATCACCGGGTCCAGTTCTGCCGGGTCCGTTGTCCTGAGATTGCCGACATGAAAGAGGCGGAACTGTTCGAACCCCTTCTGCCAGCTGACTTCCTCTTTCAGGTGGTGCAGGACATCGAGGATGACAGGAATAGGGCCGGGAAGCATGTCGATGGCCACAGAGTCGGGCCCGACCGCCACCGGCAGTTTCTGGGGGAAAAATGAGCGCAGGGCTTTTTTCTTGTCTTCGTTCCAGACCTGGCTGGCGACAAGGTCTAAGCTGCGGGTAAAATCTGCCGAGGTTTCCGGCAGTTCAATAAATCCGGGATCAATGGTGGATTCAATATAGGAGCAGGGGACGCCGCCGGGAAAAACGGAGGAAAAGTCCAGTTCCGGAAATTCCAGGCTGTCACTGAAAAAATAGCCGTGCTCATACAGGAGCTGCCAGTTATCCAGAACGCGCCTGGATAAATCATAAAAATAGTTGCGGCAGAAATCACGGCAGCCGATCTCGAGAAAATCCATGGCCATCATGGAAGTTACCAAAGTGTCATGGCAGGGAACAGAGCCTTTATGGCGCGGCGCGCTTTTCTGGGGCAGACACCCTGCCTGGTACCTGAAAAAAACACCGTTGGGGCCGACATACAAAATGCCGTGGGGAAACATCTCAACCACAATATGGCAGAGAAAGCGGCTGCTCTTGTTGTCCCAAAGGCCTATCTCTTCGGTGCGCAGGGCCCGGAGCGTCATGGCGACAATGGTCTCCCAGGTCACGGAACTGTCCATTTCCATGCGCGTGGTTTCCAGGTCCGACAAACGGCAGACAAGGAAAAAACACGCACCATACTGTTCTGCCCATTCCTGCCAATGGGCAATGCCGATGCCCATGCCAATAACCCAGCTGTCAGGGTTCAGTGATTTTATCTGGGCCGCCTCCTGGGGGGGCCAGCCGCCGTCGTCAATTATCAGTATGCCATTGTTATTACTCAGTGTTTCTTTATTTGAGCCATTAATATCAAGCAATTCGGGCTCTTTGCGCCGCCCCTCGGGCGGCAGTATCTGGTGGACCATGAACCAGCCATGGTCGGCCTGTGCGGCAGAGTGCCCTTTTTTGCGAAATATCTGGAATATCTCTTTGGGTTCCCCATATGTCAGGGTGCGAACCCTGGGGGTCATGTCCGTGGAGGAAAGGTAGGAGGCAAGCCAGGTCAGACACTCCTCAAGGCGCCCGTTGCCAACACTGACATTTCCCGCCAGCAACTCTATAAAGTCGCCGGGGTTATAGCCATAGGCGGGCAGGCTGCCTTCAGAAAGAAGACTGACCTCCTTTATGGGCAGGTTGTTGACTGTAACATCCGAGCCGAGCAGAAGTAAATTTGGCCTGTTCGCTTCTTTTAGCATAATGTTTTGTCATCCTTTCCAGGGTTTGGGCTTTGACAACAACTACTGCATTAATATCCCGATGGCGGTATAGATCCACCATCGGCGAAGATCATGAACCGTGCT
>JAWVYE010000389.1:0-2564 GCA_033722905.1 Desulfobulbales bacterium | reverse complement strand
TGTCCATATTTTTTATTTTCTAGCTTGTCGAGTTAGTCTGCACAACAATTTAATAGACGTCGAAAATGCAGTTTTATGCCATATAGAGGTAATAAACTGCTAAAATGCTGTTTTTGTCCTATGCAGCTTTATCCTGAATAGCGGGATAAAACTGCAGAAATGCTTTTTTATCTCTGCTTCTGCTCTCTCTTGATTACTCCCAAAGCCCTGGCAGAAAACTGGTGTTGAATTTTCTGCTCCTTATTTTATACCCAATTAACCCCTTGATTTCAAATTGAAATATGGCTTCTTACTGCCAGGAAAACCCTAGTAGTGCGGGGAAAATAATCGTTCAACCAGTTGAAATCATATGAAAAAAGCACATGATAAAAGGCCTAAAAAATTACTGGATCTGGCACGTGATATCATGCGGCGCAAGCATTACAGCCTCAGGACCGAGCAGATTTATATCCACTGGATGAAACGCTATATCTTTTTTCACCGGAAGAGGCACCCCGGGGATATGGGTGTGCCGGAAATCGAAGCATTCCTGACCCATCTTGCTGTCCAGGAAAAAGTCTCAGCCTCTACCCAGAACCAGGCCTTTAATGCCATCCTCTTCCTGTACCGCCGGGTCCTGGGTGTTTCTCTGCAGGATGAGAATATCTCAGCCATCAGGGCGGGCCGCAAGAAAAATATGCCGGTCGTCCTGACCAGGGATGAAACAACGAGGCTGCTGTCGCTGATGAACGGCATGACGCAGCTCATGGCCAGGCTGCTGTACGGCAGCGGTCTCAGGGTGATGGAGTGTGTGCGTCTCAGGGTGCATGACATTGATTTCGGCATGGGTGAAGTAACGGTGCGGGACGGCAAGGGCGCCAAGGACAGGTTGTCGATCCTGCCTGAAAGCCTGGTTCCCGACCTCCGGCAGCAGATTGAGAGGGTGAGGATAATGCACCAGCAGGACCTCATAAGCGGCTTCGGTTCCGTATTTATGCCCCATGGCCTGGAGCGCAAGTTTCAAAAGGCCCATAAGGAACTGGGCTGGCAGTTTCTCTTCCCGGCCAAAAAAGTTGCCTTTGACCCGCGCACAGGGATGAGGCGCCGCCATCACCTGCATGCGAGTATGCTGCAGCGAGCCGTCAAGGAGGCGGCAAAGCAGGCCGGCATTGTCAAGCGGGTGACGCCGCATACCCTGAGGCATTCATTCGCCACCCACCTGCTTATGGACGGCTCTGACATTCGCACCGTGCAGGAGCTGCTCGGCCACAAGGACGTGTCAACCACCATGATCTATACCCATGTTTTACGCCTGAAAGGTATCAGGCCGGTCCGCAGCCCGCTGGATGTATAAGGGGCTGTTCCAGGTATCGTGCCTGCATGAAAAATGCAGTGGCTTTTTATTGCCAACTCTGCTAGTATCCCCCTCTTCATTTGAGAATTTCCCTTATAGATTTAGTTTTTTGCTTTCATTATATTTTGAGGAGGTCAAAATGGACTTATCATTTAAATCAAATGTCTTTGAGACGGAAATTATCACCCTTGCCGATACCCGGGAGATGATCGTCCGGGGCGGCCGGGATAAATTTGCCCTGCTGCCCGGGGCCTTTGACGGTATCAAGCAGATAGGCGTTATCGGCTGGGGCTCCCAGGGGCCGGCCCAGGCCCAGAATCTTCGTGATTCCCTGGCAGGGACTGATATCAGGGTCAAGGTGGGATTGCGCCCCGGCAGCTTGTCAATGGGCAGCGCCAGACAAGCCGGTTTCAGTGAAGATAACGGCACCCTCGGCGAGATGTACGAGGTTGTCGCTGAGTCGGATATGGTGCTGCTGCTCATTTCCGATGCAGCCCAGATAGACCATTATAAAAAGGTTTTTGCGACCCTAAAGGATGGCGCCACCCTGGGGCTGTCCCACGGTTTTCTTCTGGGCCACCTGGAGTCCATCGGCGAATATTTCCCGAAAAACATCAATGTGGTGGGCGTCTGCCCCAAGGGCATGGGCCCCTCTGTGCGCAGGCTTTATGTGCAGGGCAAGGAGATTAACGGCGCCGGCATCAACACCAGCTTTGCGGTTGAGCAGGATATTGACGGCAAGGCTACGGACCACGCCCTGGGCTGGGCTGTGGCAGTTGGTGCTCCCTATGTGTTCATGACCACCCTGGGCAATGAATACCGGTCTGATATCTTCGGCGAGCGCGGTATTCTGCTCGGCGCTGTGCACGGCATTGTCGAAGCCCTGTACCGCCGTTTCGTCATGCAGGAAGACATGTCAGAGGAGCAGGCATTTATCGATTCGGTGGAAAATGTAACCGGCCCCCTGAGCCGGACAATATCCCATAACGGCATCCTGGCTGTGTACGAACATCTTGATGCCGATGGAAAAGTTATATTTGAGAAAATTTATTCTCATGCCTACAGGCCGGCCTTTGACATCCTGCTGGAGATATATGACGAGGTATCCAGCGGCAACGAGATCCGCTCGGTATACCTTGCCGGCAACAGGTTCAACCGCTTCCCCATGGGCAGGATTGACGGCACCCGCATGTGGCAGGTGGGCGAAGAGGTCAGAGCCAGGCGCCCGGAG
>JAWVYE010000388.1:0-2574 GCA_033722905.1 Desulfobulbales bacterium | reverse complement strand
GTTCAACCTTGGCATGTTGCTGTCCAATAGAAAAACCAGGGATTCATCATACCATTTTACACTTGCCTATATGTGGTTTGAGATTGCAGCCAAAAACGGGCTCCTGGAAGCGAGGAACAGCCAGGTCCGTCTTACCAAGCATATGCAGAAATCCCAAATCGAAGAGGCCAAAGCCCTGGCCCAAAATTGGCTTATGAAGCACCGCGTCAAGTAGTTATTTGTAAAAAAAATTGAGAATCCTGCATCCAGGTGTTGCAGTCAAAGAAATACTTGTTCTCAACAAGCTCTTCAGCCCCTATTCCCGAAAACTCTTTTGCAATTGCTGAGCCAGTTCTTCCGGCGGGGTAATGATCAATTCTGATTGCAGGAGCTTCTGGAGGAAGTAATCGTCGTTGCGGTAGTTGGCATAAAGGTTTTGCCGGGTAATTATTTTGAGGAATAAATGAAAACTGCCGTCATTATTGTCATTTTTGGTCGAGTATAGCGCATAATTGTAGCTGAGATGACCAAGCGCCTCGTAATAGTTGAGGACCTTTGCAATGCCTGCAGAAAGATTTTCGAGATCATCACCTGAGAGTTCGCCAAGGTCCCCTGAATCCTCATGGACCGCCATAATCTCGTTGATACCCAACGGTGAAAAGGGGGTAAGCCAGTGCCAGCCGCCGGTCCGGCCAATATAGCGGGGACCGTCCTTCTCCTGTGTCACCAGATCAGCCCAGTAGGAAGAACCATGCTCGAGCTGCCACAGGCTGCAGGCATCGAGCACTCGCGCCTGGTAAGAATAAGGCAGAGGAGTTGCGATCATCTGCAGATGAGGATGCACCAAACTTGCACCTGCCGGAAAAAGATAATTGGCTGTCACTGCTGCATACCCAATGCCGGGATCTTTTTCATAGATAGTTTTCATGAACTGCTGCGCCACCAGAAAACCATTGTTGATCAGCTCGGGAGTGAATTCGGAAAGCTTTAGAAAATGGGCATCACATAGCCGGATAACCGGGTGAAAGGTGCCGAGTGAAAATAAATTCGGGAAAAGCAGGGCCTCGCCGACCTGAAACCTGCCCTCACTCGAAAAATCAGGGGTAAAACGCGGGGTGCTTTTTGCCACCGCTTCACCGCAGAAAAAACAGTTCCGGGCTGTTTCCTCGACAAGCCGCTCTATGAGTTCCTGGTCACAACTGCCAAAAAAGATCTGGGCCTTGTCCTTCAGTTCCGGATTGAAGACACTGGTGTCCCCCAGGAGCGGGTCTTTACGGATCTGAAGAGTCTGGACATCCTCGGCAAAATCCTTGAGAGGGTTCAAAAAGCGCACATCAGAATCAATACTGTCAAATGATATTCTGCCCATATAAAACCTCCATGGAGTATTTTTTTCAAAAAGGTGAAATTAGTTCAGGGACATGGAGAAAGTAAATTATTCTAAAATCAGCAAAAATGAAATTGAAAAACAAAAAAGCCCCACATGGTTTCCCAGGTGGGGCGCAAAATCAGCAAGAAGAATCCATTTCAGCAAAACTATTCTGAAGCCGCGATATAATACATGACAGCCAAGTAATCAGCGGCAATACTTTATGAAGCGCTTAGGAGCCGCTCGAATATTTTTTTATTAATAAAACAATTCCGACTGGTCTATTCCCCTTCGAATTCCGTCAAAGAGAAAATTTTATATCCCTTTTCCTGCAGCTTTGCCTCGCCACCGACATCAGGAAGATTTACGATAAATGCCATCTCGGCGACCTCCCCTCCCAACTTCTCTATCAGAGCCGCTGCCGCCAATGCTGTACCGCCGGTCGCTAAAAGATCATCAATCAGGAGAACTTTCTCTCCTTTGCTCAAAGCATCCTGGTGTATCTCAATTGTGTCTGTGCCATACTCCAGGGCATACTCCTGCTCTTCCACCCCGGCGGGAAGTTTGCCGGCTTTTCTGATCGGGATGAATCCTTTGCCGAGGGTGTAGGATAAGGCCCCTCCTATGATAAAACCGCGGGCCTCAATCCCGACAATTGTGTCAAAGGGTATGTCGTTTGAGATATAACGCTGGGTCATATTGTCGATTACCAGACGGAAACCAACCGGGTCCTTGATAAGTGTTGTGATGTCCCGGAACATAATCCCTCTCTTCGGGTAATCCGGTATGGTTCTGATTCTTGACTTGACAGGCATTTCCACCTCCATCTACTGAATGTGATTATTATGAAACGTTGTTTAGCTAAGCGCTACAGACATCATCATATATTTCTATTTTGGCAACAGTATTCAGAAAAAGATTGATAACCGAATCAGAGTTCTTTTTCATGGTATTGACAATCATTTCCCATGTCACTGATTCTTCTCCCTCCCTCCAGCAGTCATAATCCGTGGACATGGCAACCGAAGCATAGTGGAGCTTTTTTTCCCTGGCAAGCACAACCTCGGGGACAGTGCTCATATTAATGACATCCGCGTTCCAGGCCCTGAACATATGGCTTTCCGCTTTTGTTGAAAACCGGGGCCCTTCAATCGTTATGACGGTTTTGTCAATGTGGTGTTTTATATCCAGCGCTCCGGCGGTTTCGTGTAAGAGTTGCCGCAGGT
>JAWVYE010000387.1:0-2587 GCA_033722905.1 Desulfobulbales bacterium | reverse complement strand
ACAGGCAGAAAGTTTTTTACAGTTACATATCTGCAACCAGAGCAACCGTCAACCGCCAACAGGCGTTTGCAAATTTTATTGATCCCCGGGAAAAAGGAGGCAGACAGCGTCCATGAAAAATCACGTCCTACGACCTTTATTTGTAGTCATTGCAGGTGTGGCTCTCCTTCTGGTAGTAAGGTATTTAATGGTGCCCAAGGATTTCGGCGTAGCTGAAGGCGGCAATTTCACTTACAACTACCACCGCCAGTCCAATATCGACGAGTGGAAGGAATTCAAGTTAAAGTACCGCGGCAGAGATTATTGCCAGGAATGTCATGATGAAAATGTAGCAGACATCCTTGCATCGCCCCATGCAGACATCCAGTGTGAAAACTGCCATGGGCCAGCCGTGGACCATCCTGACAATCCGGAAGTCCTGTCAATAGATACAAGCAGGGCCCAGTGTCTCCGGTGCCACGCATACCTGCCCTATCCCACCAGCCAGCGGGCGGAAATCCCCGGCATTGATCCCCATGATCATAATCCCGGTGAAAATTGTGTTGATTGCCATAATCCGCATAACCCAGATTTGGAGAACATGTAATGAGCTGCTCTCGTCGAGATTTACTCAAAAATACATTCAAAGCTACCCTGGCATCCGCCCTGCCGCTCTCTGCCTTTAAAATGTTGAGCCCGGCCCAGGTCAAGGCCTCGGTCGGAGATTCCGATGTCCGCTGGGTATTTCTGGTCGACACCAGGAAATGCGTTGGCTGCGGCCTCTGTGTCAAGGCCTGCAAACATGAAAACGAGGTGCCATATGATCCTCCCGTCACCAGGACATGGGTGGAACGCTATGTTTTTTTGAAAAGCGGCAAACCCTATATTGAATCACCTTTCGGCGGCCGGGACGGTTACACGGATAGTAAGATATACGGTGACGATATCCCCCCCGACCAGATAGCCAAGGCGTTCTTTGTACCCAAGCTCTGCAATCAATGTGATAACCCGGCCTGTGTCCAGGTCTGCCCGGTGGGGGCCACCTATCGGACCCTGGACGGCGTTGTGCTGGTTGACCGCAAATGGTGTATCGGCTGCGGCTACTGCATCATGGCCTGTCCTTACGGCATGCGTTTCTTTCACCCCATCCACAAAGTAGCTGAGAAATGCACCTTCTGCTACCACCGGATAACCAAGGATATGAAGACGGCCTGCGTCCAGAACTGCCCTTTCGGAGCCCGGCAGATAGGCAACCTGAAGGATCCCAATGATCCTGTCACCAGGGTGATTATGAATGATCGCGTTTCCGTCCTTAAGGATGAATACGGCACCAAACCCCAGGTCTATTATATCGGCCTGGATATAAATGTGAGGTAGAATAAATGTCTGCAGAAGCTATCATAAACCAAGGCGGCGAACACCTGGTTGTCCACGGCCTTGAATGGACGGCAAAGGAACTCTTTACCTATCCCAACGAATTCATCTATTGGTCCATCCAGATTGTCATGTATCCGTATATGACCGGCCTGGTGGCAGGCGCCTTTGTTCTGTCCTCCCTGTATCATGTCTTCGGCCAGCAGGACCTGAAGAACATGGCCCGCTTCTCCCTGGTTTTTTCCCTGGCCCTGCTGCCGGTGGCCATGATGCCCCTGCAGTTTCACCTGCAGCAGCCCCTCCGGGGCATCAATGTCATGTTTACGCCCCACTTCACCTCGGCCATTGCCGCTTTCGGTATTGTTTTTTCCACCTATGCGGTGATTGTTTTAAGTGAAATATGGTTTGTCTACCGGGCCTTTTTCGTTGATCAGATCCATGCCCTCAAGGGCAGGGAGGGAGCCAGGGACCGTTTCATGTACTACCTCTACATAGTACTCTCCCTGGGCGCCTTCGACACCAGCGACGCGGCCATCGCCAAAGACAAGAAGGCCGTCAAAATCCTGGCCGCCATCGGTATTCCGGTTGCCTGTTTTCTGCACGGTTACGCCGGTTTTATCTTCGGTTCGGTCAAGGCAAACGCCCTGTGGATGTCACCCCTCATGCCGGTTATCTTCATTATGTCAGCGGTGGTCTCCGGTATCGCGCTCTGCATGCTGACCTACATTTTCATAATGGAATTCAAAAAGTGGAGCGCCATCATCGCCAAGGGCAAGGGCGACGAATCGGTCAAGGTCATTGCCGGGGCTGAGCTCGATGTTATCACCAAGACCTCGCGCTACCTCCTGGGCTTTCTGGTGGCAGCAATCACCCTGGAGCTGCTTGACCTTATTTTCAGAGGCTATACGGCCATGAAATCCTGGGACATCCTGCGGGAAGTAATGTACGAAAATGACTTTGTAAAGATTTTTGTTCTGCAGTACACCCTCGGCAACCTTGTGCCGTTTGTCATGCTGCTCATGCCGCGTCTTACCATCAGGCGGGTTGCCCTGGCTCTCATACTCGTCCTGTTCGGCGTCTTCATGATGCGTTGGAACGTCGTTATCGGCGGCCAGGCCTTCTCCCTGTCTTTCGCCGGCTTCATGCACTATCACCTGCCGATGATCCCGCATAACATGGAAACATATAAGGAAGGTTTTTTCGGGGCTTTCACCGTTGTAATTACACCGTTTGT
>JAWVYE010000386.1:0-2597 GCA_033722905.1 Desulfobulbales bacterium | reverse complement strand
ACGCATCCCGGTCAAGCCGCCGCAAACTAAATGCGGCGGCTTGGTTGCCTTAACCGTATAATTTTTCCCTGCAATTATAAAAATGATGAACTTTCTGGATGATGAAAAGTATCTGCTCAATCTCTTGACCAGGAATAATCTGCTTACCCCCGAGCAGGTAAAGACCTTTTCCATGAAAAAGGAACCGCAGCGTCAGCTCCTGGTCAGAAAACGGGGCGGCCGCAGGGCAGATGACAAAAAGAGATCGCCTTTGCACAAGCCCGACGTGGTGGATATCATTGTTTCCCTGCAGTTTGAGGTGCCCGGCAAGAAAGCCCTGGCTCTCTCTGAGGAGGCCATAATGAGGGCGGTGGCCGAAGACCAGAACATGCCCTTTAAAAAACTTGATCCCCTTGAGCTGGACCTGGATCTGGTGACCAAGACCATTCCCAAATCCTTTGCCTTAAAACACCTGCTGCTGCCCTTTGATATCAAGAACGGAGTTTACAGTGTTGCCATCTATGAGCCTGCCAAGCGGCATGCCCTGGAGGATATTGAGCGCGCCAACCAGATCAAGATAAAGCCCTTTCTGAGTACAAAATCCGATATAGCCAGGATGCTGGCCGAGTTTTTCGGTTTCCAGTCATCCATTACCGCAGCAGAGAGCTATATTGCCGGGCCCATGGTGGACCTCGGCAACCTTGAGCAGTACGTCAAGATATCATCGGCCAAGGAGATCACCTCCTCGGACCAGCATATCAAAAGCGCCGTGGACCACCTCTTCAGCTATGCCTTTGAGCAGCGGGCCAGCGATATACACATTGAACCCAAACGCCAGACAAACATGGTACGGCTGCGCATTGACGGGGTTCTGCATACAATCTACAACCTGCCCAAGGTGGTGCATCCGGCTATCGTTTCAAGGATCAAAACCCTTTCACGCCTTGATATTGCCGAGAAAAGGCGGCCCCAGGACGGGCGCATCAAGGTCAGCCATGACAGTAAGGATGCCGAAATCAGGGTCTCGACCATCCCGGTGGCCTTTGGCGAAAAGGTGGTCATGCGAATTCTTGACCCTGAAATTATTTTTCAGGATCTTGGTAATATCGGCTTTTCCCATGAAAGCTTGAAGGTGTATAACGGTTTTGCCCATGCGCCCCATGGCATCGTCCTGGTGACCGGGCCCACCGGCAGCGGTAAATCAACAACGCTTTATTCCACCTTAAAGAGTATTTCCACCCCGGAAAAAAATATTGTCACCGTGGAAGACCCTGTGGAAATGGTGCATGAAGACTTCAACCAGATTGCGGTGCAGCCGGCAATCGATGTAACCTTTGCCACCATCCTGCGCAATATCCTGCGGCAGGACCCGGACATTATCATGATCGGTGAGATCAGGGACCTGGATACCGCCCGCTACACGGTCCAGGCTGCCCTGACAGGCCACCTGGTCTTTTCCACCCTGCATACCAATGATGCAATTTCGGCCATAACGCGCCTCGTTGACCTTGGCGTCCAGCCCTTCCTCATCAGTTCCACCCTTCTCGGCGCCATGGCCCAGCGGCTGGTGCGCAAGATATGTCCCCACTGCACCGAGGAGTTTTCAGTCACCGGGCAGGAGCTGCGCGGCTTCGGTTTACCGGCCGGCAAGGATGAATATATCCTGCAGCGGGGTAAAGGCTGCAAAGAATGCAGGAGTACGGGATTTCTTGGCCGCAGCGGCGTCTTTGAGATTTTTCCCATGTCCGACAGGCTGAAGAAGATGGTGATGGCCAATGAGTCCAGCGCAGAGCTCATTAAGGTTGCCAAGCAGGAGGGCATGAAGACGCTGCGGGAGGATGCCTGGGACAAGGTGCTGCAGGGGATTACAACCTTTCAGGAAGTTGTCCGGGTCACAGGCGAGGAATTTTCAGAGTAGCAGCCATTTTGAGCCGTTAAACACTTGATACCATAACAGAAAACGTGTCCAAAAAAATTGTCTGCAGCAACAGGAAAGCCTATCATGACTATTCCATTGAGTCAACCTTGGAAGCCGGCGTTGTCTTAACAGGGCCGGAGGTCAAATCGCTCAGGGCCGGCCGGGCCAGCATGCGGGACGGGTATGCGGCCATCGAAAAGGACGAGGTCTGGCTCCATAATGTCCATATTTCACCCTATTCCCACGCCACCGACATCCAGGCAGACCCCTTGCGCACCCGCAAGCTCCTGCTCAACAGGCGGGAGATAAAAAAGCTGACCGGCAAGGTAAAGGAAAAAGGATTTGCCTTAATCCCGACCAGGATTTATTTTATAAGTAATGGAAAAGTTAAGGTTGAACTTGGCCTGGCCCGCGGCAAGAAACTGTATGACAAACGGGCGGACCTGAAAAAGAAACAGACCGACAGAGAAATAGAACGGGAATATAAAACCCGGTAAAAAGGTGTTTTACGGCGCTGGTTGAACAATTAATCAAATTCTACAGGTTGCTCTGCTAAATTACAAAACTCGACGCCTACGACGTCTCAGACAAGTCGTAATTTTGCGCTCCGCAACACTTTGAATTTTGCATGAATTGTTCAAATGCTTGTCAACCACCTTCTTATCCTGCAAAAAAGAGAATGTAGAATAATATCTTAATT
>JAWVYE010000385.1:0-2605 GCA_033722905.1 Desulfobulbales bacterium | reverse complement strand
TTTGAATAAATTGAGGGTTTACATGCGTTCGCCAATAAAGTCAGAAATACGGTAAGGGCCATGCAAAAAGGTTTTTTTTCGGAACATCCTTTTTCAGGGCAGGATAAGCGCGGTTCCACAGCCGGAACAGCCGGCACCCGGCTGAACCTTAACCCGTCACAGCATGAAGCGGTAAATCATCTTGACGGGCCATTGCTGGTAGTCGCCGGTGCCGGCAGCGGCAAAACGCGCACCCTGGTCTACAGGGTGGCGCATCTGCTGGAACAGGGCATCCTGCCCGAGAACCTGCTGCTGCTGACCTTTACCCGCAGGGCTGCCCAGGAAATGCTGTGGCGCGCCAGCCTCCTGCTTGACGAATCCTGCCGCGACGTGGCCGGCGGCACGTTCCATGCCATAGCCAATATGCTGCTGCGCCGCTACGGCTACCAGATCGGTTATGACCCCAATTTCACCATCTTAGACCGGTCGGATGCCGAGGGCATTATCAATATTCTCAAGTCTTCACGGGCCCTGGCCGGGGCCGGTAAAAGATTTCCCACCAAACGCATTATCCTCAACATGATCAGCAAGGCTGTCAACAGGTCCACGGACCTGGAGAGTCTGCTTTATGAAGAGTATGAGCACCTGGAGGAATTTCTCGGCGATATAATCATGCTGCGCGACCATTACTCCAAGTTTAAATTTGAACACGGGTTGATGGATTATGATGACCTCCTGGTCAACCTCAAGCAGGTGCTGCAGGAAAATAAGCAGATACGGCAGGAGATTTCTAAACGTTTTCAATATATCATGGTGGATGAGTACCAGGATACCAATGGCCTCCAGGCGGAAATCGTCCGTTTGCTGGCGGCCAGCCATAACAATGTCATGGCAGTGGGGGATGATTCCCAGTCAATCTACAGTTTCCGGGGGGCAGACTTCCGCAACATCATGGATTTTCCGCGTATCTTTCCTGATACCAGGATTATCAAGCTGGAGGAGAACTACCGCTCAACACAACCCATACTCTCCATGACCAATGCCATTATTGAGGGGGCAGATGAAAAATACACCAAAACCCTGTTCACCAGGGTGGAAGGAGGGGATAAGCCGGAACTTTTTAATGCAGCAGACGCGGGTGAGGAAGCGCAGTACATTGCGAAAAAAATTGCAGAATTGCAGAAGCAGGGCCTTGCCTTAAGTGATATGGCCGTTCTTTTTCGTTCCGGATTCCATTCCTACAAACTGGAAATTGAGCTGTCAAGCAGGGGGGTCCCATTTGAGAAACGCGGCGGGCTGAAGTTGACCGAATCAGCCCATATCAAGGATATTCTCTCCTATTTCAGGATACTGGTAAACGGCCAGGACAACCTGTCCTGGAACAGGGTTCTGCTGCTGCTTGAGAAAATCGGACCCAAAACCGCTGCAAAGATCCTGGCTGTTCTCAAGTCGGCGGACGACCCCTTTGCGGCCCTGGCCCAATATCCTGCCGCCCCGGGATGGCAAAAAGGCCTGGCAGAGCTTGCCGAAATGTTTGCGCTGCTCAAGGATCCCGCCCTGACACCTGCGGCCCAGTTTGATATTCTGCGCCAGTACTACCAGCCAATCTTTGAACGGATATATTATGACGATTACCCGAAAAGAAGCCGGGACATTGAGCAGCTCAGAACCATTGTTGCCGGATACGACACCCTGGCGGCCCTGGTGGATGATACCGCCCTTGAACCGCCTGAGTCCGCTGTGGTGTTCGATGATGCGGACAGGCTTGTTTTGTCCACCGTTCACTCTGCCAAGGGCTTGGAGTGGGATACGGTCTTTATCATCAGCCTGGCCGAGGGAAAGTTTCCCGTGGCCCAGGCATTAGCCGGTGAGCAGTGGGAAGAGGAACGGCGTCTGCTTTATGTCGCCGCAACAAGGGCCAAGAGACGTTTATACATGACCTACCCCCGGGAGATTATGTCCGTGGACCGGCAGTTTTCCAGGGCCCGGCTTTCCCCGTTTCTGGCCGAAATCTCTCCGGTCCTTTACAAGTCTACCGGGGGGGTGCTTACAGACAGCCCGGGCAACTATTCTTTCTCCTTGGGCCTCAGGGGACCAAGGAGCATGTCCGCAGCTTCCCTCACCGGCAGCAGCAACAAGATACGTAATACGTCAATGCTCGAGCAGGGCCAGGCTGTCCAGCACCCTTTTTTCGGGAGGGGCAGAATTGAAAAGGTGGCGGGAGAACGGACAGTTGAAGTAGCTTTTGACCGGCATGGCCTCAAGACCCTGCATCTTGATTATGCCAAGTTGGAGTTGATAAAATAAAGGGTTCAAGGGTCCGAGGGGCCAAGGTGTCATGGGGAATAAATATTTATCCTTGAAACCTCGAAACCTCGAAACCTTGAAACCTCGAAACCTTGAAACCAAAGAGGGTAATAAAAGTTCACACTTACAAATTGCCGGCAAGTTATTACCATGAACTATCAACAAACCTGGACATTTCTGGATAACCTGCAGTTTTTCAAGATCAAGCTCGGGCTTGATTCCATGCGGATGTTCCTGGAAGAGCTGGGCAGCCCGGAGGATGATCTGCAGTTTGTCCATATTGCAGGGACAAACGGCAAGGGCTCTGTTGCCGTAACGC
>JAWVYE010000384.1:0-2620 GCA_033722905.1 Desulfobulbales bacterium | reverse complement strand
GGCGGCAACCGGATTTTTAAGGATATTTTGCTTGAAGATCCTGATATTGGTCCGTTTATTGCAAAAGAAAATCTCGAGTATCTTGAAAAACCGGAGCGTTATTGCGGCCTGGCTGCAGAAATTGTCAATGATACACTCCGGCAAACGGAAACACAACGGCAGCATGACCCGGAAAATATCTGACCATGGAGTGTAAATCCTTAAGCCATATTGTTGATTCCAGGTTCTACAGATCCGGATACAGCACTGAAGAGTCACGCAGGATTTTCTGTGATATACGAAGGATGCAGCGCTGGCTGGATGTGGAAATTGCCCTGGCCACAAGCCAGGCCACCCTCGGCATGATCCCCCTCTCGGCTGCTGACGAGCTGGCCCAAACCGCCCAGATTGCCCTGCTGGATCTCGACGAGGTGCGTACCGCCATCAAAAATACCGGCCATTCCCTCATCCCGCTTCTTGCCGCCTGGCAAAAGACAACTTCCCCTGATGCCTCCGGATATATCCATTTCGGCGCCACGACACAGGACATCCAGGATACGGCTCAATCCCTTGAAATCAAAGAAGTTCTTTTGATTATTGAACGCGAGCTCCGCCTGGTCATCAGGGAACTGATCGGCCTGGCCCGGCGGACCCGTTCCCTTGTCATCGTGGGCAGAAGCCACGGCCAGCATGCTCTGCCGACTACCCTGGGCCTCAAGGTTGCTGTCTGGCTTGACGAGATGCTGCGCAATGGCGAACGGCTCATGGAATGCAGGAAAAGGGTGCCGGTAAGCCAGCTCTTTGGCGGCGTCGGCACCATGGCGGCCTTCAAAGGCCAGAGCCTGGAACTGCTGGCGGAATTCTCAAAAAGGCTCAGGCTGACGGCGCCGCGTACGGCCTGGCATGCATCCAGGGACAGAATGGCGGAGCTGCTTTCGTTCATGGCAATCCTCGCCGGCGGGCTGGGGAAAATAGCCAATGAAATCTGCCAGTTGGCCCGTAATGAGATCTGTGAACTGGAAGAGCCTTTTCACCTGGGTAAAATCGGCAGTTCCACCATGCCCCACAAGCGCAACCCTGAATTATGCGAACAGGTGGTGGTTTTGTCCCGGCTCATAAAAAATCAGGCCGCCAGCGGATTTGACGGGCTTATCAACGAGCATGAGCGGGATTACCGTGCTGTCAGGCTGGAATGGGTATCCATACCCGAGTCCTCGCTGATGCTCTGCAATGCCCTGCACCTGGTCAAATCGATTCTCGTGAATCTAATTATCCATGAAGACAATATTGCGGCAAATCTTGAGAGATCCGCTTGCCATATATCCACGGAAGCCTTAATGTTTGGTCTGGGCAGCAAACTTGGCAAACATAAGGCGCACCAGCTGCTGTATGATATTGCGATGAAAGCGTACTCTGCCAACAGGGAGCTGCAGGATGTTCTGGAAGAGCACCCTGAAATTACCGGGCAGCTCAGCCCAGATGAACTTGCCGGGCTGTTGAAACCCGAAAATCATACCGGCATGGCGGCCAGGTTAACTGAAATGACCGTTACTGCGGCGGAGGAGTGGCTCTCCACAACAAAACCGGGGAATCTTTCGGAAATACTCTGCCCGCTGGCAGATAAAAACGGGGAATGCACCATTCGCATGGAAGGCGGCTGACGGCCAGCAGCTCCGCCAAGTTTTCAGCCCGATGTTCGTTATTGGTGCAACAGGAATAAATACAAAATGAGTTTTTTAAAGCTGGTTCATTTATTGTAAAATAGAGTATAATAAAAAATTGGAGTCTGTTTTCGGGTATTATTTTCCCGGTAATTTGAGTATTTTGTCCACAAGAGGTTTTGCTTATGCTGAAGAAAGGTTTACCTGTTTTTGTCGTCCTGCTGCTTACGTTTCTCTGGACCGTAAATTCACATGCCTGTGTCGGGCGGACGCTGTATGTCGGTACACTTGACACCACGGAAGACAAGGTGCTGGCCCAGATGCTGGTACTGCTGATAAACGAGCGCACCGGCACGACGGTCAAGATCCGCTACTTCGATGATAACACCGCGCTTTACAATGCCCTGAAAGAAAATGACGAAGAAAAAAGGGCGGATATCATAGTGGAGAATACCAATGATGCCCTGGCTCTCCTGAAAAAATCCTCACCCGGGGACCTTGATCAGACCTACAGGCAGGTTAAGGAACTTTACGAGAGTGAACTCGGCCTCATCTGGCTTAATCCATTCGGATTCAAACATGGTGCCGGTGCTGAACTGCAGGCCTTAAGCGCCCCACTGGTGCGCCGTGATGTTCTGACAAATTATCCGCTGCTGCCGCGTGTCCTCAACAAGCTGGCCGGCGCCATTACTGACGAGACCTTTGCAAACCTGACCGCCAAAGTCAAGGACGGAGAGAAGCCCATGAACGTATCCAAGGACTTCCTGCGGGCCAAAAAATTTATTTAGCAGCCAACAAGGGGCCTGCAGTTGCGCCAGTGGAGTCAAACGGGTGCTGCAGGCAATTCCCCTTGCCGTCCCATGCAGACTGCCAATCATCATATTTGCCGCGGTATCTTGGTCAGCATTGCAGCAGCGCTGCTATTTTGCTGGCATTTGCCTGCAGCTGCCCATATTGAAAAGGGCTCAATGCCTGACAGC
>JAWVYE010000383.1:0-2641 GCA_033722905.1 Desulfobulbales bacterium | reverse complement strand
GGGTGTCATGTTGCCCAGCGCCGCAGTGCCATATTCTGACTCAGATATTACCAGGCCGGCAAGAAAGGCGCCAAGTCCCAGGGAAAGACCGGCAAGGGAAGTGAACCAGGCAGTAAGCAGGCAAACAGCAACAATGGAAAGTAAAAACAATTCGCGGCTTCTGGTGCGCGCGACCAGGTACAGGGCATGCGGCACAAGGTAGCGGGCTGCAAGAAGAACTATACTGAAAATAACGACCGCTTTGCCAAGCAGAACAAGCAAAGCTTTGCCCACGGCAAATCCTTCACCGCCTGCTCCCGCCACGAAAGGGGTCAGGAGCATAAGCAGAACAACAATAACATCCTGGAAGATGAGAATGGCAAGTATGGTTTCTCCATGGAGTGAATCCAGCTCAGCTCGCTCCTGGTAAAGCCTGAGGACAATGGCAGTACTGCTCAAGGCCATGAGAAAACCTATAAAAACAGAACGGTTGACCTCCAGGTTAAAGCCAAACACCAAAATAATGACTATGGCGGTTATTGTCAGGAAAACCTGCAGGGATCCGCCCAGGAGGACCTGGCGCTTTAGGCGGAAGAGTTCCTTGAGGGAAAACTCAAGTCCGATGGTAAAAAGGAGCAGGACCACTCCTATCTCTGCCAGCACTTCAACTTCGTGTACGCTTTTGACGAGGTGCAGACCATGGGGGCCTACCAGGGCGCCGGTCAGCAGAAATCCAACTATGGAAGGGAGTTTTATCTTGTGGCACACCTGGAGAACAAGAATGGCCAGGCCGAATATTATGGCTATATCCTGTAATATTTTTATTTCCATAGCAGTTGTTTTCACAAAATTAATTTAAAAACATTACGTTATAATACTTTATATTTGCGAGTCTTCAATGACAAATCATCCTGTTTTTCCTGCAACTGCATACCGGACAAAATAAGTCGGTCCAGGTATTTCAGCTTGCAGATTTGGCCGCAAAATATTAGATAGTCGACTACGTTCTTCTAAGGAAAACCTTTTACTTTTTCACTCTTACATACAAGGAGTTCTGCAATGTCTGACCTGAAAAAAATGTACACGACTATTCTTGGCGACCATTTCCCCATGGAGATGAAAATATCTTTCGGCGACCAGACCCTGGTTTACCGGAAGAGGACCTGGGCCATACCCCAGGATGACGGCTCTGTTGATGAACGCGGCATACGCTACGGTGAAAATCCGGACCAGGAGGCGGCACTCTACGAGCTGGTCAACGGCAACCTGGTGCTCGGCGACTGCAGGTTCATCGAGCCTGGCAACGGCCTGGTATCGAGCATACCTGTTGAGGATATGCTGCAGGTTGGCAAACATCCGGGCAAGATCAACCTGACCGACGTGGATAACGGCCTCAACATCATCAAGTACCTGATGGACAGGCCCGCTGCCGTAATCCTCAAGCATAACAATCCCTGCGGCGCCGCCTATGGGTCATCACTGGTTGATGCATACAACAAGGCGAACCGGGCTGACCGCATTGCCGCCTTTGGCGGGGCGCTTATCCTCAACCGGCCCTGTGACAAGGACACGGCCGGCCTGATCAAGGACAACTACCTGGAGGTGGTCTGTGCGCCCGAGTTTGACGAGGGAGTGATTGCTATCCTTGCAGCCCGCAAAAACCTGCGCATCATCCGCATGTCGCGCATCGACAGGCTGGCCGAGTTTGAAAAATTCCGTTTCGTAGATTTCAAGAGCCTCATTGACGGCGGTATCATTGTGCAGCAGTCAGCCGTTAACTCCATCCGCTCCCGGGCTGACCTTACGCCTGCTGTTTCGACTTACAAAGGCCAGGAATACCGCGTTGAACGGGAGCCGACCGACCGTGAGATTGACGATATGCTCTTCGGCTGGGCCGTGGAGCACGGCGTGACCTCCAATTCAGTCCTCTATGTCAAGGATGGCTGCACCGTGGGTATTGGCACCGGTGAGCAGGACCGGGTCGGCGTGGCTGAAATTGCCGTGCACAAGGCCTATATCAAATACGCCGACATTATCTGCTTTGACCAGCACGGCATCCCCTATGCCGACCTGACACTTGCAGTTAAGCAGGGCAAGCGGGACAAGGCTGACCAGGATGCAATTGATACCAAGACAAAAGCTGACAGGGCCGGCCTGCCCGGTTCTGTCATGATCTCCGACGCCTTTTTCCCATTCCGGGACGGTGCGGATGTGGGCATCGAACAGGGCGTCTCAGCAATCCTGCAGGCCGGCGGCTCAATGAATGACTACCAGACAATAGAGGCCTGCAACGAAGCGAACCCGCAGGTTGCCATGATGTTCACCGGCCAGCGCTCCTTCAAGCATTAAATTTTTCACCCCATAGATACCAAAAGGCGGAGCCCATCGGGTTCCGCCTTTTTTATTTTTTATTGCATACTTATTTTTTTTAACTGTAATAACAAAAACTTACAGTACTAATTGAAACGCTATTCTAGTCATACCTCTTCTTTTATATAATAATTTGTTTAGGGGCTACATGGTCAACTGCACCAGCCTGTTTAAGTAGTTTAATGATTTCTTTGTGTGCCTTTCTTTCAGCTATAATTAATGCAGTCAAGCTATGTTGGGATTTAACATTAACATCAGCACCAGCCTGGAGAAGCAATTTTACTATATCAAT
>JAWVYE010000382.1:0-2643 GCA_033722905.1 Desulfobulbales bacterium | reverse complement strand
GCAAAGCCGGGTTGAAGTACCCGTAACGAAGTTCTGGAAAAAGGTGCTGCAGCTCCGTGAGCCAGTTGCGTATTCCCATGGGGGGCGACTGGGCATCATACCCGACGGTGTCAAGGTACCAGTCAGGGTCCATATTCAGGTTCCGCAGCTGCATAAGGTCGGGTTTGTGCTGTTCGATTAAATTGCACAAAGCGGCAAATTCAGCAGGATCATCAGTGAACCCGGGGAGGATAAAGTAATTTAGCGAGACAAATTTACCTGCCTTTTTCATGACATCAATGGATTCCATTACATCTGCAAAGGAAAAATCAACCGGCCGGTAATACCGGGCATGGCATGAGGCCCTGGCGCTGTTGAGGCTGACCCGCAAGCTGTCGAGTCCTGCCCTGGCAAGCCGGTCAATTGCAGCCGGCAGGCTCGCATTACTGTTCAGATTGATGGTACCCTGTTCCGTCTGTGAGCGGATCGAGCGTATGGCTTTTGCCAGCCTGGAAGCCTGGAGCAGCGGCTCACCTTCACAGCCCTGCCCGAAACTGACAATCGCCCCAGGGGCATTTTTGAGGTGCGGCCCGGCCAGAGCGGCAATCTCGGAGACCCGCGGTACAAAGTTTATCCTGTCCTGTGTCGCCGGGCAACAACCGGAAGCCTGCAGGGAAATACAACCCACGCACCTGGCATTACATGAAGGCGAGGTGGGCAGAGGCGCCTCCCAGCGCCCGAGAAAATAATTTCTGGCCGCGGGGCATCCATAGGTAAGGCAACATTTCCCCAGGTGTTGAATAAGACGGTTTTTAGCATATTTTTTTAATTGCCTGATGGTCTTCTTTTTTATTTTTTCCTGATTAAACGACGCGGCATCCTGCCGGATATCAGGATCACTGCGAAAGGCGGATACCCAGAATCTGTCTTTATGCCAGCCTACGGCAGTGTAGGCAAAAAGCGGCAGAGGGTCCAGGTTATCATGGGCAGATTCATACGCTGCAGTGTGGATAGCGGTGTGGGCCGGGGCCATGAAAGCTGCCACAGCCTGTACCGTCTCCCCGGGCGCATCCGGGTTGTGGTCAAACAGTGTCCGGGTATCATTTTTGTGTGCGAAACCGATGGGAATTCTTTCAGGCAGCAGGAAAAGCTCACTGCCTTCAGGCAGCGGAATGAGGTCATCAGGAAGGGGTTTGGCGACAAAGGCACCACTCCTTCCTGCCATGCAAAGACCGGGAAAATTTTTTATTTCACCCTTTTGATTGGCATAGACTAAAGTCGGAATATCATCGGGATGCAAGGCCTGCATGGAGGTATCAAAAAGCAGCCTGGTAAATTCAGGCAGGCCTTATCTTGCTGAGGACCGAATCTACAGAAAGATAAATATCAAGGTCGTCGCCGAAGACGTCCTGCACCTTGGGATGCTCGACAAGATCCTCAATTATATACTGGGTGAGATAAAGGCTGATAAAATTCGGATCAGTGGCAAGGTTCCGCAAAGGTGCTATTTTAAACTGGATATCAAACTCTTCCATGTTGGAGAGATTGCGGAGCTGATCAGTGAACAGATCCCGCATGGCCTGTTCCGAAGTGGTTTCAATAATATGCCGGTCAATGAGGCGCTGGACAAGCCTGGTGGAAAGTTCTTCAGCGTTTTTGAAAGCCATGGACAGCATATAACGCCTTTCCTGCTCTCTTTTGCGGTCAATAGCTCTGATTGTAGCGTCGGTTGCGCTGTTATTGTTGAAAACTCTTGCCATATGCACCTGCCCTATTGCGATATATTGAATATAGTTGGATTTTAATGTTCAGCTCAAATTATTGCATATCTAAATAATACATTGTGGCCAATCTTTCAAAGGGAAAGGTTGTTGAAAGAGTTCTTTTTCAGAAATTATTTATTGGCCATTACTGCAAGTGATCATATGCAGAGCGCCACCGTGCCGCATTTTTTCCAAGGGGATAATTCCTGCCGGGAACTACGTGCCGGGAACACAAATGATACAGACTTTCAGTCGGACGACAGTAGGTCGGCGTCAACGGAGAATTTCTGGAAGATATGGTGTCCGCTGGAGGTTGTAATCACCGGGCTGAAGGCAAATGGCGTAAGAGGAACCACCACCTCGGCAATTTCCCGCATAAGTTCATGCACTGCAAAAGGTCCTATATAGCCCCCGTTAATATTAAAGGGCTCGAGGGAATATTTTGCCGCAAGCACAGTAAAATCCTCTCCTTCACGTAATTTTCCCAGAACGAATTCGGCTTCCTCAGCGTCAGGTGTAATAATGTGCCGCAGGTGAAGTGTCATCTTGTCATCCGGCGAAATATCCGCAATGTCAGCGGCTATGTTCTTTTTCAACTTCAGGACCAGAGTGCTGCTCCCGGGAAAACCCAGTCTCTGCGCTTGCCGGGCCGCTTTATAGGCAGATAAGGGTTTGCCCATTTCATGGTAGGTCATGGCCATATTATAATACATTTCTGCAAACCCGGGGTTCAGACTTACACTCCTGCTGTATTGCTCCAGAGCCATGGGCAATTTATTTTCAGCATGATAAATAATGCCGAGAGTTGAATGCTTCATGGCATCGTCCGGGCTTAAGGCAATTGCCGTTTGCATTGACCTGACTGCATCCGGGAAATTACCTGTTTTGGCGTATGATATGG
>JAWVYE010000381.1:0-2647 GCA_033722905.1 Desulfobulbales bacterium | reverse complement strand
CATTGTGTCACTTGATTATTTGCCGCAGTAAAGAATATAATATTTGTATATTTATTCATACAGTCCAGGGACTTCGTAAGGTGGAATGGAGATGAAATACAGAACTATCCTTTGTGAGGATAATGAATTAGTTCGAGAGGTGTTTATCATATTCTCATTGAACGAGGGCATGAGGTATACTCATTTGAAGATGCCGGAGATTGCCCGTTAAATTCAATAACTGACTGTGTTTGCGAGAATGTAACTCCTTGTTCTGGTATCATTATCTCTGATGTATCCAGGCCGCAAGTCAACGGTTTGGATTTTGTTGAGGGCATCCGGACAAAAGGGTGTAAAATACAGTTTATTGCCTTGATTTCCGGATATTGGAAAGCTGCGGATATAGCAAGAGCAAAAAAAATCGGCTGTACGGTATTTCATAAACCGGTAATGCCCGAAGATCTTGGTGAATGGCTTTCGGAATGCGAGGAAAATATCAACCCCCAAAGGGTGTTATCGGATATGTGTTCCTGATTTCTTAAAGCTTCAAGGGTATAACCTTAATTGGGCAGTGTAAAAAGGTCCTGTTAATTAAAACATCATGCAATGATTGCTTGATTTCCCGCCTTCCCATTATGTGAAACATTCATACTATTATCTCCACTGCTGAGTTCACATAACCGCCATCCATTGAAACCCATGAACCGCTGGTGAAAAGTTGTCATGCCCAGTGGAAACATTTACTTATTATGCAAACTGAAAAGTCAAGATTTCTGCAGGACAGTCACACCCAAATAATACCAGCCTGCCTGAATCATTATAGCACTTGTCAAGCCATAGCCATGTTTAGTATTATAAGAATTATTCTTACATATAAACCTCAATAGAAAAAATCCTGCAGCAAGAGGTTTTCTTACAATTACAGCTTAAGGCCTTTTGGGAAAATGATTTTCTCTTGAAGGCCTTTATTATTTATTATGGGAGATGAAAGACGCGATGAGAAACCATTTCAAGTATGTAACAGTTTTCATTATAGCTTTAACTATTGCGGGGCTCAGTAATCCAACAACTGCTTTTGCAACCATCGTTGTGAACAGCCTCAGAGACGTTGCTGTGCCTGATGAGGGCGAGGTAACGCTTCGATCAGCCCTTACTTCGGCTGCTGATGGTGAACCCATTGAATTTGATGCAAGCCTTGATGGCGGCACCATCGAGCTGACTATTATCGGCGAGGCTCATACCATACTCAAAGGCGAAGTCATGGGGATACGGTACGAGCCCAGTGGTCCGGTATCCTACCTGGTGGGATACTTTGAACGTGATTACGGCAAGTCGGCGCTTTATGCCCAAAAGAACGTTGTGATTAACGCAGCGTCCCTGCCTGCCGGTATCACCCTGGCCTGGACAGGGGGAGATGAAAATCCCGCCCGGGTCTTGGCCGTCTATGGAGATCTGACCATGGAAAATATCGCAATAACAGGCGGCAGGAGCGTGGCCGAGGAGTTGCCGCCGCCGGACCCAGAGGATGAATACGGGCAGCTTTCAACCCGCGCCCGCGGGGCCGGGCTGGCTGTGTGGGGTGTTGCCACGTTGCGGAACTGCAGGATATACAACAACCACTGCAGAAGAGAATCAGGTGTTCCGGCCAGGTCAAGAGACGCCGGAGTCTTTGGCGGCGGCATTTACGCTGATATTGTTGACATAGAAGATTGCGTTATCAGCGGCAACTCTCTTTGGGCCTCCGGTGTTTCCGGCGGTGGTGTTTTTTCCGTTGGCGGTGCCGAAGCGCCGCAATTCTACTCGAAAATTGCCCGGACAGCCATTACAGGCAATCGCATCAGTGGAATGCTGGGGTACGGCGGCGGGGTTTATTCCGATGGCGGCGGTATCGGCAAAAGAAAATTTCTGGAGCTGAGAAATTGCACCATAGCGAGAAACATGGTTGATGTGACAGACGCCTTACCGTTACCTTTTGTGTACTGGCGTGGTGGTGGTATCTACATGTCCAACGGCTACCTGGACATGCAGAGTTGCACGGTCATTGAAAACCAGGTCTATGGGGTGCCCCGAACTGACGCTCTTGGCAAGCCCAATCTGGCCGGCGGTATTGCCGCAACCATCGGCAACGCCCATGCCGTGGAAAGAATGACCATCGGCCATTCCGTGATTGCGGGAAATACGGTCCACCCGGTCGAACCATACACCGGTGATCCCATTCCCGGCGCCGCCTATGAACATGATATATTTACCGGATCGCTGCTGCATTTCAACAGTCTGGGACACAACCGCATCGGCACCATCGATTTCAGTCAGATACTGGTTCCTGTTCCCAAACTCCCCGACGATGATATTCTTCAGTATTGGTGGACGTTGTCGCGGCGCCACTATCCCAAGCAGGGGGATGAAGACGGCGTTATTCTGGCGGACGTCATCAACCTGACCAACGGTATCACCCTGTCGGACACCATTTTTTCTGTTGGTGTGGATGCGCCAAATCCTGCCGTGCTCCATTATAAACCCAAGGGAAATAGCCTGGATCAGGTGCCTCCGTCAGCCTATAGTGTTACCCAGACGTATGCTGACTATGAAATAGCCGAAGGGGTCACCAATAATTTCCTGGAAATCATCCTTGGCCGGCTGGAAAGTTATTACAGTCTCAGTGGTTTTG
>JAWVYE010000380.1:0-2648 GCA_033722905.1 Desulfobulbales bacterium | reverse complement strand
CAGCACACTGGCAAATGATGCCTGCTCGACACGTCTCGGTTTATTGACTGCGGCGCCGTGAACCACTCCTGTCACTGACCCGAGATCCTGTTCTATTCTCTTCACCAGGTCCCTGACACTTGTTTCATCAGAGATATCGCAGGCATAATAGCGGTAGGTAATGTTGTTTGCCCTGTAACGCCCGAGTACCTCCTGTATTTCCTGATTGTTGTTGAGTAGCGGCGTTCTTCCCACCAGAGCAAGTTTTACTCCTGTTTGCCGGGCGAAACTGAGGGCGCATTCCGCAGTTATCCCTTTCGCACCACCGGTTACCAGGATAACATCATCACTGGTCCTGATAATTTTTCGGGCAGTAAACGACTGTGAGTCCGCCGGTTCCAGCATGGGCACAAGACGCTTATCTTCCCTGTCATACCCTGCAATGCCGAATTTTTCCTCTGTCGCCAGCTCATCTGCAATTCTGTTGAGCAGGTTTGTGGCCGTTATCCGGCTGCTGAACTCGAGGACTCTGATTTTTTCATCAGGATTGTCAAGGTGCATGCTCGAGAAAAAAGCGGCACAGCCCTTGGCTGCCAGAGAAATATTATCGTCCCGGCAGGTGTTGAATACTTCGCCATTGCCAAACTGCACCACAGTATGTGCGGTTTCACTTGCATCTCCCTTTAACCCGCTGATAAAACTGCCGATTCTATGAAGACGCTGTGTCATGTTCTTTGCTTGACCGGCGGAGAAAAATTCATTGCCATACTGAATTGGCAGCAAGTAGATACATGTTGAAAAGGTAGCAAGATCCTCCCGGCTCATTGCATTGATATGCTCATATTTCTTACTCTCAACCCTGATGTTGTGCCCGGTCAAAACAGCCATGATATCCCGGGTAAGTTCGTCTTCAGAGTCATCGGAGAAAATTACAACGCCCTTATTGCCGGCGCCAAGCCGTGATATAATATGAGCTTCTGAGGAGGGTGATGTGAGCTCGTGCACCACATAGTTAATTCTGAAATTCCGGACCCAGTTGTCATTCACATCAGCGGCCGGCAGAGAAAAGCTCTCCTGTTGGTTACCGGATACATGCCGGCTTGGCTTGGAGGAAGAGATGTCTGCTGCAGGCAGATGCTCGACTATCATGTCAAAGACTTCCTGGATTGAGCTGTTGGCCATCGTCGTCGGGTCCAGTTTTCCCTCCACCTCGTAGAGTTTTGCTGCTTTGGCCACAAACTGCCCGGCCTTGATGGAATCCAGGTTGAGATCATCCAGAAGCCTTTTTTCAAGAGATATGGACTCCACGGGAAAACCGGTTATTTCAGCGGCCAGCTCCAGGAGAAGTCCAGGCTCGGCCAGGGGCAAATCAGGTTCCTGTTCATTGGCGGCTTCAGGGGGTAACACCCCGGCAATGGCTTCATAAATCTCCTGTAATGAGCTATTGGCCATGGTGGTGGGATCAAGTTTTCCCTCCACCCCGAAGAGTTTCACTGCCTTGGCCACAAACTGCCCTGCCTTGATGGAGTCAAGGTTCAGATTATCAAGCAGCCGGTTATCGAGTGCTATGGATTCCGGGGCAAATCCAGTGGCCTCGGCAGCCAGTTCCACCAGTATGTCAGGACTTTTTTTCTTATTCCCCCCCTTCCGGGAAGCTTTTTCTCGGACGTCCTGCGGCAGCGCCGCAACAGGATAAATTGTACCGGAGGTTAACTGCTCAGGGCTTGGGGAGTGCCCGTCCTGATTGTTTTTCATCTCCGAGCGTATGAGATTTCTGATAAAATCTTCCTGCTGGCTGGAGAAGAGACCAAGCGTATTTCCAGGCAATATGACACTGTGGCCCAAAGTATAGTCAGTGTAACCGGGTAAATCAGGATCCTCTTCCCAGGCAAATGAACGTTCACAGGGATTGTCTATGAAAATTCTTTCCGCGGCAGGGATAAATTGTCGAACCAGTCTGTTTTCATAGAGGGCCGGCCATTGTATATCACCACCATGGGCAAAGTATGCCCCGAGAAATATATTCAACGACCTCCATTCAGAGGCCTTTGCCTCTACTGGAAAGCATGGGATTCCTGCGGGTCCGGTTATGGTTTGAACCAGTCCGGTGAGTATGCGGCCGGGGCCGACCTCCAGCAGGAGATCGCACCTGGCCTTCATATTCTCCACCAGGGAAATGAAGTCAACCTGGGCAGTCACCTGCCTGGCGAAATGTTCACGCAGATTGGTGTCAGCTCTGACCTCAGAACCGTCAATGGAGGAAAAAAGTTTCACACCGTTCTTTTTCAACACCTCAGGAATATTAGCTTTATTTCGTAACTGCTCTGCGGCATCAGTCACAAACCGTGAATGAAAAGCATTGGCAACGGGCAGCCTTTTGGTTTTAATATCCCGGTGGGCGGCAAAACTCATGGCCTGTTCAACAGCAGCTGATTCGCCGGAGAGAACCGTCTGCAAAGGACTGTTGATATTTGCTACGACACCATAACCATCAACATCCCTGATAAGGTCTTCCAGGGTTTTGCGATCACAGGCAAAACTGGCCATGGCCCCAGTGCCGTTTTGCGACCGGGAAGTCATTGCCCGGCCCCTGAGTGCTGCAAAACCAAGCAGTTCTTCCGCACTCATAACGCCGGCAGAATGAAAAGCCACCAATTCGCCAAGACTAT
>JAWVYE010000379.1:0-2649 GCA_033722905.1 Desulfobulbales bacterium | reverse complement strand
CGGCTGCAATGGGGTTGCAAACACACCATTTCGAGGGCCGCGCCGGTTTTATGAAAAAGCTCAAAGAGCTTGGTCTGCAATAGAGACGCTGCCTCTAACCTGGCCCGGTCCGGCAAGTATCCGCTATTTTGAGACACTTTTCAGCACAACTTCGCGGCGTGGGGCTGCTACCTGCCTCAAACCTCTATCGGGTAGAGGGTATCGCTCAGGCAAATCGCTCAAGAAGTTGAGTGAGCTGCTGTTCCGGGAGCGCGCCGGTTACCTGATCGACGGGCTCACCGTTGTTAAAGAAGATAAGGGTGGGCACTCCTTGAATCCTGTATCTGGCAGCTGCCGTTTGATTGCGGCTGGTATCGTATTTGGCGATTATAACCCGGCCAAGGAATTTTCTTGCCATGTTATCTATGGTCGGAGCGAGCATCCTGCACGGGCCACAGGTTGGAGAGAAGAAATCCACCATGACGGGTTTTGCGGCCCGGCTGATAAACCCGGGCAGGCTGGCATCATCCAGTTCAACCGGCACGGCTGAGCCGGCAAGGGAAATGGCGTTTTTGCATTTGCCGCATTTTGGGCCAAGGTGCTGCTTGTCAGCGGGGATCCTGTTTTTTGTCCCACAACCGCTGCAGGTAACGACTATACTGTTCATGGCTGTTCTCCCTGGTAAAAGTTAACAGGAATATCAAGGGCATCATCAAACCGGACCAGGCCGGTGGATTGTTCTTTTTCAGGACAAGGGTTCCCTGCCGGTTTGAGAACGTGCCCAAAAAATGTACTGTACCCTCCAACCCGCCGAGAATTTCTGTCATCCATTCTCCTTTGGCGGCTGGCAATGATGATCTGGAAGCAAAATGACCTGTGCAGAACATTCAGTTACTTTTATTGGTATGGTTTTACCTTTATTGCAACAGCACCTCCCTTGATGGCCGTGACCCCTTCACGCGGGATAACCGCCATTGCCATGGCCACTTTGTCGTCTATGGGGATGGCGGACATTGTTTCCATGGCAAATATCTCTGCAACCCCATCTGAAAGGGTGACTTTGAATATAATTGTCCGGTTATAGAATTGTGTATTGCGGCTGAAAACAATGATTTTATTGCTGAAATCAACTTCAGGAAGGATCTCATTCGGCATGAAGGCCCGCCATACTGGAATAAACGTTTCTGTGTCACCAATATAACCAACGGTTGTATCCTGCTGACCCGGGGGCAGTCTGCCAAGTTCAGAGACAGGATACTCGCCGCTTATTGTATCAAACAAAGGGAGATCTATGGAATCAGCCCTTATTGTCTCTTTTGCAGTGCAGCCGTTAACATGAAATAAGACAATAACCAGCAGCAGGAAAAGCAGTCCGGATTTTAAAGTGCCCATTGGTGTTTTCCCGTATTTATATCGAGTGACCAGCATGGCTCCCCCTTTTTTTATGGCAATTGAAACAAATAGTACATATAACTATATAATAATATTATTGATTCTATCATGAAGAAATTTTGGCGCAAGCATAATCTGTAAAAAATGTAATTTAAAACAGGGACTGTCTCGGGTGAGAAGAACAAGATAAACTAATGAATTAGCAAAAAATACGAAAATCATCTAAATTAGTTAATACCTAAATTGAGCGATTTCTCGGTTTAGTGCAGATCTTCGGAAGAGGTCTTTTCGTAATAGTAGTCTATGCGGGAAGACCGATGACACAGGAAATGCAGTAAATCCGGTAATCCCGAAGGGTTTCGAATTTTGCAAATCTAATTGATATAATTCCTTTTAACTAAAATACATATCTCCTTTTCAGAATTTGAAACGATCAATTTAAGGTTAAGAGAAACCATCCTCAGCAAGGGGTGGCAGAAATGGCAGAAACATACAGTGAAAAGCATTTACATCCCCTGAAGCAGGTGAGTAAGCCGGCCAGGAAGTTGTGTGAATACTTACTTGCTGCAGGAACCTGTGACGAAGCGGCGGTAAAGAATGCCCTGGAGCGCCAGGAGAACCTGCGGGCAAAAGGCTATGATGCATTGATCGGCATGCTTCTGCTCGATGCCGGCGCCATCACCAAGAAGGATCTCAACCAGGCGCTGAAACTGCAGGATATAGACCGCCTTGCCAACTCCGCTATTTTTCACTCTCTCCCCAGAAACATTATTAATGAAATACATGCAAAATCAGAGCGGCGTACCTATAACTCCAACGAGATAATTTTCAGACAGCAGGATGGCAGCAATTATGTCTATGTCATACTGCTGGGTACCGTCAGCCTGTCGCACAAGCCTGAGAAAGGTAAGGAGGTGGACCTTGCCGTGCATCGCGCCGGCGAGGTGTTTGGTGAAATGAGTCTCCTGACCCAAAGCCCCAGGTTTGTAACGGCCAGGGCCATGGAAAAGAGCAGTATTCTTGCTGTGCCGCGTGAGGTTTTCCTTAACCTTTACAGGGAGTATCCCCAGGCATCGGAGGCAGCCATTAGAAAATGGTTTAATTCAATGCTTGCGGGCCGCGGTGAAAGTCAGGTTTACCAGGAGCATCATTACAGCAGGCTGCTTACCAAGCTTGAGACCCGCCCCTGTATTCCATTAATAGGCTCTTCAAAACGTGCCAGAAAACTGCGGAAACAGGTGGACGCCTTTTGCGGCTCCAACCATCCGGTGCTGCTTT
>JAWVYE010000378.1:0-2653 GCA_033722905.1 Desulfobulbales bacterium | reverse complement strand
TGAGGCGGCCGTCGGGCAGCTTCAGGGTGCGCATGATCATACTCACCATGCCGACCTGATAGAGATCATCAAATTCAGGATCCTCCTGGGTGGCATCCTTCTGGGTCAGGAGCACCAGCAGTTTATCCCTGGAAAGCGCTTCATTTACTGCAGCTACCGATGAAGGCCTGCCCACGAAAAGCGGAATGATCATTGAGTTAAAAACAACAACATCACGAACTGCCATCAGGGGCAGTTCCTCCGGTATCTCTATATCCTGCCTGTCCGCAAAATCATCGAGACTGGCATGAATCGAATCATCAAAACCCACCTGTTTATCCTCCTGTAGAGTAAAAATCCCCTTGCGGGAATATTTTTCCTATACTTCCGGCTGCAGGGAATACCGGAATTGCACCTTTTTTATTAGTGCTACGGTGTGTGAATCTAAACACTGGGGAGACTGAAGTCAAGCTCTCCATTCTCACGCATCGTCTGCTCGTTTTTTTGTTGCTTAAATCCGATATTCTTTTTTATGTAATCGGTCAACAGCTAAATAAAAAAATTGGACCGGTAATTATGCTTTCTGCACATTCATTTTTTGATCTGTCCTCATACGAGCACCAAGGACTTATCCGCCCGGCAGAACAGGCCTGGACGGGCTTGAAAAATCTCAAGCAATATCTGGATGCACAACCCTACCATGAACTGGCGCCTGCCATGGTCAGGGACGGCGTCCCCCTTGACAGTACCCTGGTCTACCATGACGGCAGCCTGTATGAATCGCTGGAATTTACCATTGAGTACGGCGATGCCACCAAGGGTAAACTCAAAGTATGCAGCGGTAAAAATCATCTTGTCGGGGCGTCGGTAATCATGGCCGGAGCTGTTTTCAAAGGCAGCCGTTTCAGGATCGGCAAGGGGGTGCTTATCGAACCAGGCGCCTATATCAAATCACCGACCATTATCGGCGACCAGACAGAAGTGCGGCATGGTGCCTATATCAGGGGCAACTGCCTGATCGGCAGAAACTGTGTCGTGGGGCATGCCACTGAGCTCAAACACACCATTTTCCTGGATGGTGCCAAGGCCGGTCATTTTGCCTATCTTGGGGATTCGATTCTTGGCAACCAGGTCAACCTGGGAGCGGGCACCAAACTGGCAAATCTGCGTTTCATAAAGGGAGATGTCACTATTGCCACCGCAAAGGGCATGATAAAAACAGGACTGCGAAAACTGGGGGCCATATTGGGAGACCATGTGCAGACAGGGTGCAATTCTGTCACGAATCCCGGTGTGCTGCTGGGGAGGAAATCCATGGTCCTCCCCAATACCACAGTGCCTTCCGGGTATCACCCTGACAGTTCGCTGATCAGGTGAAAAAAGGGTTCAAGGGGTCGAGGGGCCAGGGGCAAAAGCACAAAAAAGAAAGGCACCAGAAACAAAATAAGGGGGGTGCTTTTCCCTTGAAACCTGGGAAACTTGCAACCTTAGATAAAAGCTGACAGCTTTACTGCGCCTTCAGCCAGTATTCGCTCAAGGCATAAAAAAAGCCGATAATGATCCCCAGGGTGCAGTAAATCCTGGCAATTCTGTCCCAGGGAAGCCGCTCGCCGGTGGAACGTTGCATGAATGATACAACCAGGATAGTCAAGCCCACCACAAAGGGGGCAGTCATCAAAACCTGCACCAGGGTTGACTTGAGAGTCATAGGCAGACTGGCCGGAGAATACCTGAGGTTGAAAAGCAGATAGGCACAAACCACCAGGCCCAGTGAAATATTTTTTTTAATTGTACCCATATGAAACACGTCTCAGCATTAATTTTTCCCGCCACTGAACCTTCTTACCATATCCTGTCGAGGTTTCTCATTTTTTTTAAAACGCTGTCCTGCTACCGGGTGATGGAACCGGAAGAGGCAGGCAATAATGACGACAATCTCTTCCCCGGCCTGTATTCAGGGTATACTCCGGCGCCCCTGGGTAAGGATCTGCTGCGTTTTAAGCGGCTCCTGCAGGAAATGGAGACCGGCAGGGCCGATGAATTTGCCCGCCTCTTTTCCATTGCCAAGGCCCCCATGGCCGGTGGACGGCTCAGGGACCGGGATGAAACCTCCTCAGCAGGAATTTTTTCGGCTCTGCATAGAGACGATGACACTGAAAAAAGTATCCGGCATCAGGAAGATCTGTGGCAGGCCAGGCTGATATTGAAACTGGCGGAAATGTTCGACAGAAAAGAAGATGAGGTCAGGCAAGGCCTGGAGCAGATTTCTGCTGCAGAACGAAAAGTTTTTGCTTCCCTTGAGGGGCCCGGTGATAATAATGCCGGCACCGCGGAAGAGTTGCCCGCCCCGGATAAACAGCAACATCCACACATTAACCATATCCTGCCCGCCGGTGCAGCCGCGGCTCCAGCCCAGACCCTCATCCCCATTCGGCTGAAGGCCTGGGCCCGACTTTACCTGGAGGATAATTCGGACCGGCTTGCCATAATCCTTGCTGCTCAAGGGTCTCAAAGCGGCTCCATCCTCCTGGACGGCTATGAAAACATCTGGCGCAAAGAGCCGCTAAAACTTTTTTCTCTCCCTTTGCCGGACAGCTTGCACCCTGACAGTATAAAAAACCCGGACCACTACCTCATGGCCAGGAATACTTTCAGAGAGGAAATAAGGGACCAC
>JAWVYE010000377.1:0-2655 GCA_033722905.1 Desulfobulbales bacterium | reverse complement strand
ATCAGTCTGGAAAAAAAACTTAATTTATTCAGAGGCAAAAGAAGCAACCCCGGCAGCTCAAAAAAATATGAGGCTCATATTATCTACAAATACAATATTGCAGGCCAGGAATATATTTCTGAACCATATGAGATAAATTTTTTGGGATTTACGAATAACCTTAGCGGCAGCCATTCCTATTTAGAGGATGTATTAAAAGTACGCCAAAAATACAAACCCGGTTCAACAGTTGAAGTTTATTATGATCCGGATAACCCAGCAAAGGCACTACTGGTCAAAGGATACCAAGGCTACTTACCGACATACTTATTATTCAGCCTGCTTGCCATCGGTACCGGTATTTATGGGAAAATTAAGGATTAAAATAGCTGAAGATAACAAATCCCTGAAAACGAAACACATGAACAGCCCGGGTCTCAGCTCAAACGCTGGACGCCACTTAATTTCCGCATCTGTTTTAAATGAAAATACTTGCAATAAACAGCGCCCCTTATACTGAGGAATTTGTTGAGCCTATTATACAATGCTTGGCAGAAGCCGGGGTGAAATCTGAAACGGTTGGTTACAGGAATATACCCTCAAATTTGGAACCGTATGCCGGAATTATCATTAGCGCATCACCAAAAGGAAATGATATTGTTGCCAGCCATATCCCCTATTTCCACTGGATAAAAAAATGCAGTATCCCGGTGCTGGGCATTTGCCACGGTCATCAAGTTATGGGAGTGGTGCATGGTGCAGACCTGATCATGCATGAGCAAAGTGAAGATGGTGAATGTTTGGTTATAATTGAGAAGGACACTTCCCTTTTTGTGGGCTTGGGGATGAATTTCAAAGTTGTGCAGCACCATGATTATTACATAACCTTGCCGGATGATTTCAAATTGCTTGCCAGTTCTTCAAGGTGCAGGGTGCAGGCAATGGTCCACAACTCAAAACCATTGTATTCAGTACAGTTTCATGCAGAAAAAAAACCGCAGATAATTAAAAATTTTATTAAGATGATTTTTCCGCATATCATGAAGTAGAAAAATCAGCATTTATCCGGTTACGCTGTTTGTTTTCCGGCCTGGAAGATGAATGCAAACGGCTTGTGGTCCATTGTATACGGATGGCTCTTCCGGTTGGCGTTCGTCAAAAAGCATGCCCTGATACAATAGCTTTTGGCAGGGAAAAATATTTCTGGAGATATTTATTTTGGACCATACTTTTTCAGCCGATGAGTACTTTTCAAGGTGGAACAGGTGCAGAACACTCCTGCATGAATTCATCCCCCAGGCCCGGGGGGTACTGGTATTCTCACGTTTGAATATTTATTATTTCACCGGTTCTTTTGCCAGCGGTGTTTTCTGGCTGCCCCTGGAAGGCGCCCCCTTTCTATTTTGCAGGCGCGGGGACGAGAGAGCTAAAATTGAATCACCTGTAGAGCATATTTACCCATTTAATTCTTACAGGGACATTGAAACAATCTTAGGCGATCATAATGAATCATTTCCTGGGGTGGTTGCTGCTGAAATGAACGGGCTGTCCTGGGCTCTTGCAAACAGTCTTACGAAGCACCTGTCAATCGAGCAGTTTGTTCCGGCGGATAAAGTGATTGGAATGTGCCGTGCCAAGAAGTCAAGGGGTGAACTGGATATTCTTCACCATGCCGGCACAAAACATGCAAAATGTTTAACCGAACTGCTACCGCCGCTCCTTCATTCAGGAATGAGTGAGCTTGCAATAAGCCACAAGATATTTGAACTGTTTTTTTCCCAAGGCCATTGTGGGATTCTGCGGATGGGAAATTATGGTGAAGAGGTTTTTCTGGGGCACATTTCAGTGGGAGACAGTGCTAATTACCCCAGTGTTTTCAACGGCCCTGTCGGACTTCGTGGCGTCCATCCGGCAACACCCTATATGGGGTCGGCAGATATAATATGGACGGAAGGCAAGCCACTTATTGTTGATAATGGCTTTAATCTTGCCGGCTATATTACCGACAAGACCCAGGTATATGGACTCGGCGACAGAAACAGCCTGCCGGAGAATGCTGTCAGGGCGCATGAGTTTTGTATCGGCCTGCAGGATGAAATTGCAGGACTTTTAAGGCCCGGAGCAATACCGAGTGAAATCTGGAGCAAGGCCCAGGCAAAAGCCGACCGCGCCGGGTGGAGCGACGGCTTCATGGGAGATGGCAAGAATAAGGTGTTTTTTGTCGGTCATGGTATCGGTCTTGCTATAGATGAATATCCAGTCCTGGCAAAAGGTTTCGATCTGCCCCTTGAGGAGGGAATGACCATTGCTGTTGAACCCAAGATCGGCATAGGGGGAATTGGCATGGTGGGTGTTGAAAATACTTTTGCGGTTACAACTGCCGGCGGCAAAAGCCTTACAGGCGAAGAATATGATATTATAATAGTCTGATGATCAAAGTAAAATTAACCGACAGGGGAGAGATCGGCGTCGGCGATGAAAACGGTCAGCCCGGCATTTTATCAAGTTGCCGGCGCCTGCAGGAACCCAAAGTCACAATGCCCCGGTAACCGATCGCCATAGACGAAAATGACCAACGGTCAGCCAGCAACTGGCAGAACACCACAGCAAGTTGCAATATTACTGGTAAGGACTATATTGGGAGATAGTTTTTAATACTATATGTAGAAACATAGT
>JAWVYE010000376.1:0-2655 GCA_033722905.1 Desulfobulbales bacterium | reverse complement strand
CCGGCTGTGGCAATGGCCCTCTATGCCGGTCTCAGGGGCAAAGCACCTGGCAGGAGAGCCCTGTTATTCTTCCCGCTCGCCTGGCTGCTGGGAGGGGTGGTCGGGCTTGGCGCCGAATTTATGCCCGTTTTTCCAGTTTCGGCCTTCTCCTTTCTCTTGATCGGCATACTTATTGCGGCGGATCTGCGCCTGCCAGACAATTTGTTTACGGTTCTGGCCGTGAGCATTGGGGTCATGCACGGCTTTTTTAACGGAGTGGCCCTGAAAAGCGGGCCTGCTATTCTTGGTTTGCTGGGTATTATGGCAGCGCTCTTTGTGCTGGTGGCCATTTTTGCCGCTTTTGTGGTATCGCTTCAGGCGCCATGGACAAGGATTGTCGTCCGGGTGGCAGGCAGCTGGGTGACGGCCATGGGGCTCCTGATGGTCGGCTGGTTCTTTCGCGGTCAAGTATAAAAAACCGTATTAATACAATTCTCAGCCAATACCCGAATGGTTTTCCCCGGGCCATTGTTTTGAAGCCTGCCTGATCCTGCCGCTTTCTCAATACATACAGGTATTGTTGCCTGGTCTGATTTTTGTTGACAGCCTGCTCGGCATGTCATTAGAATATTTATCTGTTCATTTGTATTGTTATATTAAGTGTTCTTCCATAAGCGCCATGTTTTTCAGGCAAACTGAAAAGGCAATGGTATATCATCTGATACATTGTGGCCTGGGGAACACATTATTTACTTTTTGCCTAAGATAACCCGAATATTGTGTTCAACTGTACCAGTGTCAATTTCACATGAAATTAACAGCCAAACGTTACAACACCAAAAAGGGAGGGTAAGGGATATGAAGAAGATCATTGCTGTTTTTGCAGGTCTGCTGTTGCTGGCTGCCTTTGGATGCAGCAGGGATGATGCAAAAAAGGTCACAGAAAAAGCCAAAAGTGCGGTAACCGCAACAAAAGAGGCGACGGTAGACGCCACCGACAAAGCGGTAGAAGTGACCAAAGAGGCAGCATCGGCAACAAAAGAGGCTGCAGTGGATGCTGCCGATAAGGCAGCGGAAATGACCGGTGATGCAGCATCGGCAACAAAAGAGGCTGCAATGGATGCTGCTGAAAAGGCAGCGGAAATGACCAAAGATGCAGCATCGGCAACAAAAGAGGCTGCAGCTGAAGCTACTGACAAAGCGGTGGAGACGACAAAGTAGTTTTAGGTGAAATGGGCTCAAAGTGAAGATGGAGCCGTCATAAGCAGGGATGGAAAGCTTTGGCGGCTCCTTTTTATTGTTGGCCGGTGTCTGTCAGTATATGGGATTCCGGCAGATTCTGTTGCTGCTTATGGGCACCATCTTCATTCAGTCGGTGTGTATTTGCAGGGTCAGGGGAAACGATCAATTGGCCTGCCATCAATGTGAAACGGGAACAAAATTCTGCTGCAGAAGAATATCAGGAAACCTGATTGGCTTTCAATCAGTCAGCTATCCTTGTGTGGTTTCTGAATGGTTTGAATTCCCTGGCATAGATTCTTTGCATGAGAAATCCTCCGGGTCCTGCAATGCATAAATATCAAGAGGCTTTCCCTTGGCAGGTTCGAGCCTGAACAGTATTGCTTGCTGCTCACATTTCATAGCGCATATGCCGCAGCCCATGCATTTATCAAAATTAATACTGGCCAGTCCGTCGATCATATCAATAGCATCAAACGGGCAGAATCCCGAGCATATACCACAGCCGATACAAAGGGTACGGTCCACCTCTGAAACATAACCCGAAGAGGCCAGCATGGGAGTGCCGTGACGATGCGCATTGATGGCCCCGCAGCAGCAGGAACAGCAATTGCAGATGGCATAGAAACGGTCAAGCATGGCGTCCTTGAAAAAGGCATGCTGAACGTGGCCGCGTTGAGCTTCCGCTTCCATGATGGTTACGGCCTCCTCCTGGGTGATCCGCCTGGCTTTATCAGGATGATGTTCGACGATAAAGCTGGAAAACGGTTCACCTATGGCAAGGCAGACTTCCTCCGGCTGGCAGGGGGTTTCCATGGCCGCCCGGCAGGGGCATTTCAATACGGCAATATGGTCGGGATTCTCCAGGATAATGTCTCTCGCCCTTGTATAGGGGATGATTTGCTCCAGATCGGGCAGATTTATGGGCTTGTTCAGTGTTATAAGCTTACTGGCCTTTTCCAGGGGCATGACCTTGCCATGGTAGCCGTCGGCAAAACTTATTTTGCCCTGCCTGTAATTAGTTTCAGTCCGGTATTGAATTTTGGCTGTAGGTAAAAAATGCGTCACAAAACTGAACAGGGGCCTGAGTATTTTTGTCAGAGCATGCTTTCCCTTGGCAACGCTTATATAAGTATACGTCCAGCGACCGTATATATAGCCATGAATGAAATCCCCAAGACTGTGTTTCGGGTTGGCCTTGTGGGCGCGGTAAAAGTCCCTGGTTGAAGGGCAGAAAAAACGGCAAAAGAAACTTTCCTGATCGTTCATTGTGCTGCCAGGCTTATAATTTGTCAGATAACCATTGTTGAATGTACTCCGCTACCAAATAACAACACTATAAATCCATGGGAAATTTCCGTCAAATGAATAGCTTTGGTTTTTCAAAGCGGAGAAAGCAAGGCCACATGGATGATGCCGATACCCTGAAGCTCTCAT